>NZ_JBEXTZ010000109.1:0-25586 GCF_040614195.1 Amycolatopsis sp. NPDC006125 | reverse complement strand
GGGTCGCGGCCACCGCCGCCGCCAGGACGCCGGGCGCGTCCGCGTACAGCTGCTCACCGGCCGCCGTCAGCCGCACCGAACGCGTGGTGCGCTCGAGCAGCTCGCAGCCCAGTTCCCGTTCCAGCGCGCGGATCTGCCTGCTCAGCACCGGCTGCGCGATGTGCAGCCGCTCGGCCGCGCGGCCGAAGTGCCCGTGCTCGGCGACGGCGGTGAAGTACCGCAGCTTGCGCAGATCCAGATCCATACCGGAAGGGTATCAATGTCCGCGAAGAGGTATTGGACGATCGGCGCCGTGCGGGCGGAGGGTGGATCCCATGATCGTGGTAACCGCACCCACCGGCCGCATCGGCCGTCAGCTCACCGAATCCCTGCTCGCCGCGGACGCGCCGGTTCGCGTCATCGTGCGCGACCCGTCCCGGCTCACCGCGGAGGTCCGCGAGAAGGCCGAGGTCGTCATCGGCTCGCACGGCGACCCCGAGACCGTCGGCAAGGCGTTCGCGGACGCCGACGCGGTCTTCTGGCTCCTCCCGCCGAACCACTCCGCCGAAAGCCTGGACGCCGCGTTCCTGGACTTCACCCGTCCCGCGTGCGAGGTGTTCCGCGCCCGGGACCTGCGGGTGGTCGGGGTGTCGGCCGTCGGCCGCGGCGTGGCGGTCAACGCCGGGCACGTGTCGGCGTCGCTGGCGATGGACGACCTGATCGCGAGCACCGGCGTCCGGTACCGGGCGCTGACGATGCCGACCTTCATGGACAACCTCCTCTGGCAGGTGCCGTCGATCGCGCGGGACGGGGTGTTCGCCGAGATGGCCGTCCCGGACCACCGGCGGCCACTGTGCGCGACGAAGGACATCGCCGACGCGGCCGCCCGGCTGCTGCTCGACGATTCGTGGAGCGGCCACGGCGAGGTGCCGGTGCTCGGGCCGGAGGACCTCACTTACCTGGAGGTGGCGGAGATCATGTCGGACGTGCTGGGCAAGCCGGTGCGGTTCGAGCAGCTCTCGGCCGAGGCGTTGAAGGCGGGTCTGCGGCAGCGGGGCTGGTCCGAGGCGATGGCGCAGGGCATGATCGACATGGCGGCGGCCAAGAACGCGGGCCTGGACAACGCGGAACCGCGCACGCCGGAAGCCACCACGCCGACGACGTTGCGCCAGTGGTGCGAGGAGGTTCTGCGGCCGGCGGTAGCATCCGCTGGGTGAAGATGATCGCCGTTCCGGGCGGGAGTGTGACGGTGTCCGACCGGCGCACACAGCGCAGCTGGGCCGTCGAGGTGGCGCCCTTTTGGATGGCGGCGCACCAGGTGACGCAGGCGCAGTACGCGGCGGTGACCGGTTCGCGTCCCAGCGCTTCCCGGGGTTCGGAACTGCCGGTGGAGAGCGTGACGTGGGCCGACGCGGTGCGGTTCTGCAACGCGTTGTCCGTCCACGAGGGACTGTCCCCAGTGTACTCGCTCGGGGATGACGTGGAGTGGGACCAGGACGCGGACGGCTACCGCTTGCCCACGGAGGCGGAGTGGGAGCACGCCTGCCGCGCCGGAACGGACGGCCCGCGGTACGGCGATCTCGACGAGATCGCTTGGCACCGCGGGAACTCCGGCGAGCGGATCCACGAGGTCGGCGGGAAGCGCCCGAACGCGTGGGGGTTGCACGACATGATCGGCAACGCGTGGGACTGGTGCTGGGACGTCTACGACGCCGAGGTGTACGGCCCGTACCGCGTCCTGCGCGGCGGCGGCTGGTTCGACGAGCACTGGAGCTGCCGAGCCTCCGTCCGGCGGCGCAGCCACCCATCCTTCCGCAGCGACGACGTCGGTTTCCGGGTGACCCGCACCGGCTGACCGCGGCGCGGGTCCGGCTGGTCTACGCCAGCGTGGTGCCGCCCACCGCGCAGCCGGGGCCGGCCTGCGCCGTGGAAACGGCCGCGCTCCGCTTGGTGGCCACGCGTGAATGGCCACCGGACAGCGCCTCGCCCGGCCAGCGCTGTCGCTGGTCTAAACCACTGAGGTGCCACCGCCGCGCAGCCGGGACAGCCCGTGCCCTGGAAGTGGTCGCGCCCTGCTCGGTGGCCGCGCGTGAGCACGACCAAGCCGCGCTCATGCGCAGCCATTCACCGGCACCGGGCCGGTGCTTCTCCACCGATGAATCCACCGCGCGGGCCGCGCCCCACCCGGAGCGCGGCTCGCGCGGTGTCCGTCCTACTCGGTCGGCGCCTCGGCCGCCGCCGGCTGCGCCTCGCCGATCAGGTTCGACGCCCACTCCGTCACGCGCCGCGCGACGTCTTGCGCCGTCAGGCCCACGCTGGCGAGCACCTCCTCGCGCGAGGCGTGCGGCAGGAACTCCTGCGGCACGGCCAGGTCCCGCAGCGGCACGTCGCACTCGGCGTCCCGCAGCACGGATGCCAGCGCGCTGCCGAAACCGCCGTGCCTGCCGCTGTCCTCGACCGTCACGACCAGCCGGTGCTCACTCGCCAGGCCGACCAGCTCGCGCGGCACCGGCAGCACCCACCGCGGATCCACCACCGTCACGCCGATGCCCTGGTCGGCCAGCCGCTCGGCGGCGGCCAGCCCGAGCGGCGCGAACGCGCCCACCGCGACCAGCAGCACGTCGGCGCCCGCGCCTTCCCGCGGCCGCCGCAGCACGTCGACCACGCCGATGCGCTCCACCGCGGGCACCGACTCGGTGACGCTGCCCTTGGAGAACCGCAGCGCGGTCGGCCCGTCGGACACCGCCACCGCCTCCCGCAGCTCCTCGCGCATCGTCTGCGCGTCGCGCGGCGCGGCGACCCGGATGCCGGGCACCATGCCCAGCAGCGACAGGTCCCACATGCCGTGGTGGCTCGGCCCGTCCGGCCCGGTGATGCCGGCCCGGTCCAGGACCAGCGTGACCGGCTGGCGGTGCAGCGCCACGTCCATCAGCAGCTGGTCGAACGCCCGGTTGAGGAACGTCGAGTACACCGCGACCACCGGGTGCAGCCCGCCCATCGCGAGACCCGCGGCCGAGGTCAGCGCGTGCTGCTCGGCGATGCCCACGTCGAACCAGCGGTCCGGGTGCCGCTCGGCGAACTCGTGCAGCCCCGTCGAGCGCAGCATCGCGGCGGTGATCGCCACGACGTCCTCGCGCTCCTCGCCGATGCGCGCCAGCTCGTCCCCGAACACGGCGGTCCAGCTCAGGCCCTTCGGCTTGGGCAGGCCGGTCTCCGGGTCGATCGGGTCGGTCTGGTGCATCTGGTCGGCCTCGTGGTTCACCGCGGGCGGGTAACCGTGGCCCTTCTCGGTGACCGCGTGCACGACGACCGGCCCGCCGAACGCCTTCGCCGCCTGGAACGCCTTCTCCAGCGCCGCGATGTCGTGCCCGTCGACCGGGCCGAGGTACTTCAGCTTGAGGTCGGAGAACATCTCCTGCGGGCTCAGCGCGTCCTTGATGCCGGCCTTCGCCGCGTGCAGCGCCGCGTAGATCGGCTTGCCCACCACCGGCGTGTTGAGCAGCAGCTCACGCCCGCCGTCGAGCATGCGCTCGTAGCCCGGCTGCAGCCGCAGCGAAGCCAGGTGCTCGGCGAACCCGCCGATCGTCGGCGAGTAGGACCGGCCGTTGTCGTTGACCACGATCACCACGGGACGGCCCGGCTCGGCGGCGATGTTGTTCAGCGCCTCCCAGCACATGCCGCCGGTCAGCGCGCCGTCCCCGACGACCGCGACGGCGTGCCGCCCGCCGCCGGCGAGCTCGAACGCCTTCGACAGGCCGTCCACATAGGACAACGCGGTGGAGGCGTGGCTGTTCTCCACCAGGTCGTGCTCGCTCTCCTCACGGGACGGATAGCCCGAGGGCCCGCCCTGCTGGCGCAGCAGGTCGAACTCGGCGTGCCGGCCGGTCACGATCTTGTGCACGTAGCACTGGTGACCGACGTCCCAGACGATCGCGTCCTTCGGCGAGTCGAACACCCGGTGCAGCGCCAGGGTCAGCTCGACCACGCCGAGGTTGGGGCCGAGGTGGCCGCCGGAGCGGCGGACCTTGTCGACCAGGAAGTCGCGGATCTCCCCCGCCAGGTGCTCGAGCTGGCCGTGTCCCATGCGCTTCAGGTCGGCCGGTCCGTGCACGGACTCCAGCAGCGTCACTTTCCACCTCACCCGCATAGATACCTCGCCCTGCCCGCCAGGGCGCGTCCAGTCAGTCTACGGAGAACCGTAGTCCTCCGGCCGCCCCGCGCGTCCCGGGTCACTGATCACGCGGTGAGAAGGTGCCTGCCGCTGCCGCGACCGTGTGAACACTGTCTCACTGACATGACGCACCGGGGTGCGCACGTGGTGACATCCCGTGAGATCGGGTCCGGCCAGGCGTGGCGTTACATCAGGCCACGGGATTGGTGAACCGATCAAGACTGGTGTGGGTGGCGGTGCGGGCGAGATCAGCCGCGGGCCAGGTGCCGACGACCAGGCGGACCGAGCGTGCGGGTGACGGGTTGGACCCGGGCGCTGCGGGGTGGGTGCCGTCAGTGCGGCTGCCGCGGCTCGGGGTCAGCACGGCGGCTCACCGCCCGGCCAGCTCCACGCCCGCCGGCAGCGTCCCGGCCCGGTGCAGCTCGTCGAGGTGGGTGAGCAGCGTCTCCCGGAACGCGCGGGCCGCGTTGGTCGGCGCCACGTCCGTCCGCTGAGCCAGCGCGATCGTCCGGGTGATCTCCGGTGCGGTCAGCGGCGTCCCGCGCAGCGCAGGCCGCCCGGCGAGCACCAGGCTCGGCACCACCGCGACCCCCAGCCCCACCTCGACGAACCGGAGCACGGCGTCCATCTCCCCGCCCTGCGCCGCGAACACCGGCGTGAACCCGGCGGCGCGACAGGCCTGCAGGGTGGTGTCCCGCAGGTCGTAGCCCTCCCGGAACATCACCAGCGGCCGGTCGCGCAGCTCCGCCAGCCGGACCTCCTCGCCCAGGTCCACCCCGGCGGGCGAGGCCACCACCAGCCGCTCCCGCAGCAGCGGCACCGACGTCAGGGCCGCCTCCTCCCCGGCCGCGATCAGCACCGCCAGGTCCAGCTCGCCGTGTGTCAGCGCCCGAACGAGGTCCTTCGACCCGCTCTCCTCGACCACCAGCTCGATGCCCGGGTATTCGCGGTGGAAGCGGTGCAGCACGTCGGCGAACACGGTGACGCACAGGCTCGGCGTCGCGCCGACCCGGACCCGGCCGCGGCGCAGTCCGACCAGCTCGGCGACCTCCAGCCGCGCGGTGTCGACGTCGGCGGCGATGCGCCGCGCGATCGGCAGCAGCGCCTCGCCGGCCGGGGTGAGCGTGACGTTGCCCCGCGCCCGGCTGAACAGCGGTGCGCCCAGCTCGTCCTCCAGTGCGCGAACCTGCTTGCTCAGTGAGGGCTGCGCCACATACGTGCGCTCGGCGGCGCGCGTGAAGTGCCGTGTCTCGGCCACGGCCAGGAAGTACAGCAACTGCTGCAAGGTCATAGCTTCAGGCTATCGTCTCCAGCGCTTCGATATATTGGACGACTTGTCACCGCGGGCCGCACGCTGCCCACGTGGCCCTTCTCGAACGTTCCGCACCACCACGACCACGCCGGCTGTGGTCCTCGACCGTCGGGCAGAAGGCGATCATGGCCGTGACCGGCCTGCTCCTGCTGCTCTTCGTCATCGCGCACATGCTGGGCAACCTGAAGTTCTTCGTGTCCGCGGCGAGCTTCGACCACTACGCGGCCTGGCTGCGCACGATCCTGGACAGCGTGCTCGGGCACTCCGGGTTCCTCTGGGTGCTGCGCGCCGGGCTGGTCGTCTGCGTCGTGCTGCACGCTGTCACCGCCGCTCGTCTCGCGCGCCGCGCCCGCGCCGCCCGGCCGGTCCGGTACGCCCACCGCGGGCGCGTCCAGGGCGACTACGCCGCGCGCACGATGCGCTGGGGCGGGGTGATCCTCGCGTTGTTCGTCGTCTACCACGTGCTCGACCTGACCACCGGGCACCTCAACCCGAACGGCGTGCCGGGCGCGGTGCACGACAACGTCGTCGCCGACTTCCGGCTCTGGTACGTGACGCTGATCTACACGCTGGCCGTGGTCGCGCTCGGGTTCCACATCCGGCACGGCCTGTGGAGCGCGCTGCAGAGCCTGGGCACGTCCGGCGCCGCGCGACGCACCGCGCAGGGCGTCGCGCTCGGTGTCGCGGTCGCCGTCACCGCCGGGTACCTGTCCGTCCCGTTCGCCGTCGTCACCGGATTGGCCGGGTGAGCACCGTGTTCGTCGAAGGAACCCCGATTTCCGACACCCGCGCGCCGGACGTCCCGCTCGAACAGCGCTGGGAGCGGCGGCGGTTCACCGCCCGCCTGGTCAACCCCGCCAACCGGCGACGGCTCTCGGTCATCGTGGTCGGCACCGGCCTGGCCGGCGCGTCCGCCGCGGCGACCCTGGCCGAACTGGGCTACCAGGTCCGCTCGTTCTGCTACCAGGACAGCCCGCGCCGCGCGCACAGCATCGCCGCGCAGGGCGGGATCAACGCGGCCAAGAACTACCGCGGCGACGGCGACAGCGTCCACCGCCTTTTCTACGACACGGTGAAGGGCGGCGACTTCCGGGCGCGGGAGTCCAATGTGCACCGTCTGGCCGAGCTGAGCGTGCGGATCATCGACCAGGCCGTGGCCCAAGGCGTGCCGTTCGCGCGGGAGTACGGCGGGCTGCTGGACACCCGCTCGTTCGGCGGGGCGCAGGTGTCCCGGACTTTCTACGCCCGCGGGCAGACCGGGCAGCAGCTGCTGCTCGGCGCTTACCAGGCGATGGCGCGGCAGATCCACCTCGGACGGATCGCGATGCACCCGCGCACCGAAATGCTCGACCTGGTCGTGGTGGACGGCCGGGCACGCGGGGTCGTGGTGCGCAACCTCGTCACCGGCGAGATCTCCACGCACGTCGCGCACGCGGTGGTGCTGGCCACCGGCGGGTACGGCAACGCCTTCCACCTGTCCACGAACGCCAAGGGCTGCAACGCGACCGCGATCTGGCGCGCGCACCGGCGGGGCGCGCTGTTCGCCAACCCGTGCTTCACGCAGATCCACCCGACGTGCATCCCGGTCAGCGGCGGGCACCAGTCGAAGCTGACGTTGATGAGCGAGTCCCTGCGCAACGACGGACGGGTGTGGGTGCCCGCCGCGGCCGGTGACACGCGGCCGCCGTCGCAGATCCCGGAAGCGGAGCGGGACTACTTCCTGGAGCGCCGGTACCCGGCGTTCGGGAACCTCGTGCCGCGCGACATCGCCTCCCGCGCGGTGAAGAGCGTGTGCGACGCGGGCCGCGGGGTCGGGCCCGGCGGGCTCGGGGTGTACCTGGACTTCGCGGACGCGCTGGAGCGGCTCGGCCGGGACGGCGTGGAATCCCGCTACGGCAACCTGTTCGCGATGTACGAGCGGATCACCGGGGACGACCCGTACCGGGTGCCGATGCGCATCTACCCGGCCGTGCACTACACGATGGGCGGGCTGTGGGTCGACTACGACCTGCGCAGCACCATCCCCGGCCTGTTCGTGATCGGCGAGGCGAACTTCTCCGACCACGGCGCCAACCGGCTCGGGGCGAGCGCGTTGATGCAGGGCCTCGCGGACGGGTACTTCGTGCTGCCCACGACGATCGGCGACTACCTGGCCGACGGCCCGTTCCCGGCGGTCGGCGACGTGTCCGGGACACAGGCGGAGGTCGAGGACCGGATCGCGCGGCTGCTGGCCGTGGACGGGGACCGGTCCGCGGAGGACTTCCACCGCGAGCTGGGCGCGGTGCTGTGGGAGCACTGCGGGATGAGCCGCAGCGAGACGGGGCTGCGGAAGGCGCTGGAGCTGATCCCGGCGCTGCGCGAGGAGTTCTGGTCGCGGCTGCGGGTGCCGGGTTCGGGTGCTTCGCTCAACCAGTCGCTGGAGAAGGCCGGGCGGGTCGCGGACTTCCTGGAGCTGGCGGAGCTGATGTGCGTGGACGCGTTGCACCGCACCGAATCCTGCGGCGGGCACTTCCGGGAGGAGAGCCAGACCGCCGACGGCGAGGCGCGGCGCGACGACGCGGCGTTCTCGTACGTGGCCGCGTGGGAGTTCACCGGGGTGGGCCGGCCGCCGGTGCTGCACCGCGAGGCGTTGTCGTTCGACCATGTCACACCCAGTCAGCGGAGCTACTCGTGAAACTCGTGTTGAAGATCTGGCGGCAGAAGGACGCGGCGGACCGCGGCCGGCTGGTGCGGTACGAGGTGGACGACCTGTCGCCGGACATGTCGTTCCTGGAGGTGCTCGACGTGCTGAACGAGCGCCTCACCGCCGCGGGCGAGGAGCCGGTGGCGTTCGACCACGACTGCCGGGAGGGTATTTGCGGGGCGTGCGGGGTCGTGATCGACGGCACGGCGCACGGCCCCCAGGCCGCGACCACCACGTGCCAGCTGCACCTGAGGCACTTCGCGGACGGGCAGACGGTGACGGTGGAGCCGTGGCGGGCGCGGGCTTTCCCGGTGGTCAAGGACTTGGTGGTCGATCGTGGGGCGCTGGACCGGATCATCGAAGCGGGCGGGTACATCACCGCGCCGACCGGCAGCGCACCCGAAGCCCACGCGACGCCGGTGCCGAAGCCGGCGGCGGACATCGCTTTCGAAGCGGCGGCGTGCATCGGCTGCGGTGCTTGTGTGGCCGCGTGCCCGAACGGTTCGGCCATGCTGTTCACCGCCGCCAAGGCGACGCACCTGGGGGTCCTCCCGCAGGGCGAGCCGGAACGGCCGGCGCGGGCGGTGTCGATGGTGGCCGCGCAGGACGCGGAGGGCTTCGGAGGCTGCACCAACAGCGGCGAGTGCACGGCGGTGTGCCCGAAGGGCATTCCGCTGGACACGATAGGGCGCCTGAATCGGGACGTGCTGGGCGCGGCGTTGCGGCCCGGGTGATGGGCTGGCGGCGGTGGGGCGGGGCGGCCGGGCGGCGGTGGGACGCGGCGGTGGGGCGGGGCGGGGCGGGGCAGTGCTGCGGCGGGGCGCCCCGGGGCGTAGCGACGCTGCGGCGGCGGGGCGGCGGGGCGGCGGCGGGGCGGCCGGGCGGCGCTACGGCGCTGCGGTCCGGGTGATGGGCCGGCCGCGCTGCGGCGGCAGGGCGCAGCGGCAGGGCGAAGCGGCAGGGCGAAGCGGCGCTGCGGCCCCGGTGGTGCGCCCTGTGGGGGTGGCGGGGCGGGACGGCAGCCACGCGCGCGCAGGCGGCGGGGCAGCGCGGCGGCCACGCGCGCGCAACGCGCGGGCGGGGCGCCCGATGAGGCAGCGGCGTGCAGGCGGGAGCGGAACCGCAGCGGACGGGGTGGAAGCGGGTGGCGCGCAGGCGGCGGCGCGCCGATGAGGCGGCGGCGTTCAGGTAGGGCGGAAGCGTCGCAGACGGCACGCGGAAGCGGGGCGGGCGCGGCGCAGCAGCGCCGGCTGCGCAGCAGCGCGATGTCACACGCGTGCCTGGCGCTGCCGAGCAGCCGCATCCCGGGCAGCGTTCTCAGGGCGAACCGTGCGCGCGGGAGCGCGGCCGCAGCGGCGGCGGCGTGGCAGTGCGCGGCGCGGCAGCGCGGCAGCGCGCAGCGCGGCAGCGCGCGGCGCGGCAGCACGGTGACGCGGCCCCAGCGGCAGTGCGGCCTCATTGGCAGCCGGCATCAGCGGCGGCGACGCGGTAGCGCGGCCTCAGCGGCAGCGAGCCTCAGCGGCGACGCGGCCTCAGCGGCCCCAGCGCGCGCCGCAACGTGGGGCGGCTTCGGGGCTGCCGAGCAGCCGCATCCTGGGCAGTGCATCACCGCCGCCCACCCTCGCCCACGGCCAAGGCGAAGCGTGCCGCCCCAGGCCGCGCCGCTTCGGGGCGGCCGCGCCCCAAAGTCCTAACCCGCCTCCACCTCGGCGCGCTCCACCGTCAGCCGTGCGTGGTTGGCGGCTTCTCGGCCTGCTGTCCAGCCCTCGCCGTTGCTGATGGTCGTCCTGCGGGTTGTCGTGTGCGGGAACAACTCCGTGAACAGCGTGTCCACCTCCTGGCGGCGCCGGGCGAGGATCGGGACCAGCCGCGCCTCCGCGAACTCCGCTCCCGCCGCGCGGTCGGCGTCGGTCAGGCGTTCGCCTATTCGCGTCGCGTAGGCGAGCAGGAAGGCGTGCCGGAACGAGCGGGTCCGCGCGCCGCGGCCGGCGGACAACATCGCCTCGTTCGCCTGCACCAGCAGCGACGTCGACAGCAACTCCACCAGGTCCAGATCGACCTCGTGGCCGACCAGCGCCACGAACCCCAGCTTGGCGTAGAACGCGGCCCGGCACCGGTTGGCCATCGCGACCGCCGACACCAGCGACGACTTCGGCCCGAGGTACGGCTGCTCCAGCCAGAACCGCCGCGCCGAACCCGCCCTCGGCCCCGGCGCGTCCACCAGCGCCTGCTCGAACGAGTACCGGCTCATCAACTGCTGCGCCTTCGCCGACAGCGCCTCCGCCTCGTCGGGGAACGACGTCGACTCCGCCTTCGCCAGCAGCGCCCGGATCCGCGCCAGCACCTTCTCGTCCACGCCCGCCCGCTCCGCCGGCACCGGCACCTCCGGCAACCGCGGCAGGGGCAGCAGCACCTCCAGCACCGACAGCACCACGAGCAACGCCGCCACCCGCTCCACGCCGTGCCGCTCCGACCACCGCTCCAGCAACGGCCGCTCGGCGCCGTCGCACCCGGCGAGCGCCTCCGACGTCAGCGCGACCCCGCGCCGGTCCAGCCGCCGCACCGCGATCTGGTGCACGTCCCCCGGCTGCCAGCCGGTCCGCCACAACCGGGACAGCACCTCGCGCAGCGCCAGCTCCGCCGCCCGGTCGATCAGCCGCGCGTCGTAGCGCGAGCCCGCCAGCTCCCGCGCGGCGAGCTCACCCAGCCGCCGCTGGGCGGCATCGCACAGCAGGACGGCGAACGTTTCCACGGTGGACTCGGCCATGCCCGCATCATGCCGGAGGGCACCGACAATTCCGGGCGCCTCAACGCACCAGCAGCGCCACGCACTCCACGTGGTGGGTCATCGGGAACGCGTCGAACGCCCGCAACCGCTCCAGCCGGTACCCCGACTCGCCGAACGTCGCGACGTCCCGGGCCAGCGCCGCCGGATCGCACGCCACGTACACCACCCGCTCCGGCGAAGCCGCCGCCACCGCTTGAACCACCTCGCGCCCGGCCCCGGACCGCGGCGGGTCCAGCACCACGACCTCCGGCTCCCCGGACAGCGACCGCAGCACGTGCTCCGTCCGGCCGGCCCGCCAGCTCACCTGTGGCAGATCCGCCAGGTTCCGCTCGCCGTCGCTCACCGCGCGCTGCCCCGACTCGACCGCCACCACGTGCCCCGTCACGCCGACCTGCGCGGCCAGCACCGACGCGAACAACCCGACCCCCGCGTAGAGGTCCCAGGCCAGCTCACCGGGCGAGGCCCGCGCCCATTCCCGCACCACCGACGCGAACGTCTCCGCCGCCGCGGGGTGCACCTGCCAGAACCCGTGCGCCTGCAGCCGCCAGTCCCGGCCCGCCGCGTGCTGCACCGCCTCCCCGCCGGCCAGTTGCCGCGCCCGGCGCTTGCCCCGCACGGTCGCCAGCTCGCGGGCGTGCACGTGACCGTCCCCGTCGCTGGTCACCTCGATCTCCGAGCCCGGCCGCCAGCGCCGCGACAACGCGCGGTCCAGCGCGCCCGGCACCGAGATCGGGCACTTCTCCAGCGCCACGACCCGGTGGCTGCGGTGCGCGCGCAGCCCGGCCCGCCCGTCCGGCCCGGCGACCAGCCGGACCCGCGACCGCCAGCCCAGCGCGCCCCCGGGCAGCGCCTCGACCTCGACCGGCCAGTCCAGCCCGGCCAGCCGCTGCAGCTGCTCGGCGACCACGCGGCCCTTGAGCTCCCGCTGGAACTCCGGCGTCGCGTGCTGCCAGTCGCAGCCGCCGCACTGCCCCGGCACGGCCAGCGGGCACGGCGGATCGACCCGTTCCGGCGCCGCGCGGAGCACCTCCACCGCGTCCGCGCGGCAGAACGAGCCGCCCTTGTCCTCGGTCACCTCGGCACGCACCAGCTCGCCGGGCAGCGCGTGCCGGACGAACACGACACGACCGTCCACCCTGGACACACAATGCCCGCCGTGGGCGACGGGTCCCACCTCGAGCTCCAGGACCCGGCCGGTCCAGTCCTGCCCGGTCACTTCCCGCCGTCCTTGCCCGCCCCGTTGCGGGTCCCGTCCCCGAAGAAGCCGCGCCGCACGTCGCCGGCCGCCGGGCGGGACCGCGCCGCGCGCCGCACCGCCTTCGCCGAGGACGCCAGCTGCCACGGCACGCTGGTGACCATCACACCCGGCTGGAACAGCAGCCGGCCCTTCAGGCGCAGCGCACTCTGGTTGTGCAGCAGCTGCTCCCACCAGTGCCCGACGACGTACTCCGGGATGAACACGGTCACCACGTCCCGCGGGTTGTCGCCGCGCACGCGCTTGACGTAGTCCAGCACCGGGCGCGTGATCTCGCGGTAGGGCGATTCGACGACCTTCAGCGGAACCTTGAAGCCCTTGGCCTCCCAGTCGGCGGTCAGCTGCCGCGTCTCGGCGTCGTCCACGTTGACCGTCACGGCCTCCAGGACGTCCGGCCGCATGGCCTTCGCGTAGGCGAGGGCGCGCATGGTCGGCAGGTGCAGTTTGGACACCAGCACGATCGCGTGGTTGCGCGAGGGCAGCACGGTCGGGTTGCCGTCCAGCGCGGCCAGCTCCTCGGCGACCCGGTCGTAGTGCTTGCGGATCGCGGTCATCAGCAGGTAGATCGCCACCATCGCGGCGATCGCGATCCACGCGCCGAGCAGGAACTTCGTGATCAGCACGATGATCAGCACGGTGCCGGTCATGGTGAGGCCGATCGCGTTGACCGTCTGCGAGCGGCGCATCCGCCGCCGCGCCGCCGGGTCGGTCTCCCTGGACAGCAGCCGGTTCCAGTGCCGCAGCATGCCGGCCTGGCTCACCGTGAACGACACGAACACGCCCACGATGTACAGCTGGATCAGCTTGGTGACCTCGGCGTCGAACGCGATGATCAGGACCAGCGCGAACGCGGCGAGGAACAGGATGCCGTTGGAGAAGGTCAGCCGGTCGCCGCGGGTGTGCAGCTGGCGCGGCAGGAACCGGTCCTGCGCGAGGATCGAGGCCAGCACCGGGAAGCCGTTGAAGGCGGTGTTCGCGGCCAGCAGCAGGATGATGCCGGTGCTGAAGGAGATGTAGTAGAAGGCGGGCTCGAAGTGCGGGAACACCGCCTGCGCGATTTGGGCGACGATCGTCTTCTGCTGGTAGCCCTCCGGGGTGCCACTCAGCTGGGTCGCCGGGTCTTCGGCGAACTTGACGTCGGTGAGGATCGCCAGCGTGATGATGCCCAGCAGCATCGTCACCGCGAGCAGGCCCATCATCAGCAGCGTGGTGGCCGCGTTCTTCGACTTCGGCTTGCGGAAGGCGGGCACGCCGTTGCTGATCGCCTCGACACCGGTCAGCGCCGCCGCGCCGGAGGAGAACGCGCGGGCGATGAGGAAGACGAACGCGAAACCGGTGAAAGACGCCTCGGCGTGCAGGTCGAAGTCCGCGCTCTCGGCGCGCATCGGCGTGCCGCGGACGGCCTCGAACAGGCCCCACGCGACCATGCCCAGAATGCCGATGATGAACCCGTATGTCGGAATTGCGAAGGCCTTGCCTGACTCGCGCACGCCACGCAGGTTGATCGAGGTCAGGACCACCACGATGATCACCGCGCTGAGCACCTTGTGCTCGGCCACGAAGGGGATCGCCGACCCGATGTTGGCCACGCCGGACGAGGTCGACACGGCCACGGTGAGGACGTAGTCGACCAGCAGAGCGCTCGCGACGGTCAGGCCGAATCTGCCGCCGAGGTTGGTGCTCGCGACCTCGTAGTCGCCGCCGCCACTGGGGTAGGCGTGCACGTTCTGGCGGTAGGAAGCCACCACGACCAGCATGACCACGGCGACGGCGATGCCGATCCACGGCGAGTAGGCGTAGGCCGACAGCCCCGCGACACTCAGCGTCAGGAAGATCTCTTCGGGCGCGTACGCGACGCTCGAGAGCGCGTCCGACGCGAAGATCGGCAGCGCGATCCGCTTCGGGAGCAGGGTGTGGGAGAGCCGGTCGCTCCGGAACGGACGGCCGACGAGCAGCCGTTTGGTGGCGGTCGCAATCTTCGACACGTCAGAAGGGTACGGGCGGGTCCGCGAGGGGGCCGGACAAGGTAGGTTCTGCGTCGGCATCTACCGGGTAACCGCCGTTCGGGTGACACACAGGAGGCAGTGACGTGCACGTGGTGATCATGGGGTGCGGCCGGGTCGGCGCGTCCCTGGCCGCGGCCCTCGAGCGCCTCGGTCACGAGGTCGCGGTGATCGACAAGGCGCAGGAGGCGTTCCGCAGGCTCGGCAGCGACTTCCACGGCCAGCAGGTGCTCGGCATGGGCTTCGACCGGCAGGTGCTGATCGACGCGGGCATCGAGAAGGCGGGCGCCTTCGCCGCGGTGTCCAGCGGCGACAACTCGAACATCATCTCGGCGCGGGTGGCGCGGGAGAACTTCGGCGTCGAGCACGTCGTGGCCCGCATCTACGACCCGAAGCGCGCGGCGGTCTACGAGCGGCTGGGCATCCCCACCGTGGCGACCGTGCCGTGGACGACCGACCGGTTCCTGCGCACGCTGCTGCCCGACGGGGTGGCCTCGGCGTGGCGGGACCCGAGCGGCAACGTCGCGGTGCTGCAGCTGCCGCTGCACGAGGGCTGGATCGGCCGCAGCGTCAACGAGCTGCAGGAGTCGACCGGCGCGCGGGTCGCCTTCATCATGCGGTTCGGCACGCCCGTTCTGCCCGATTCCAAGACGGTGTTGCAGGCGGACGACCTGGTCTACGTGGCCGCGAGGTCCGGGACCGTCGGCGACGTGACGAGCACCGCGGCGCGCGCGCCGGAGGAGGAAGCCTGATGCGGGTCGCGATCGCGGGAGCCGGCGCGGTGGGCCGGTCCATCGCCAAGGAGCTCATCGACGGCGGCCACCAGGTCATGCTGATCGAACGGCAGGCCGGGCAGTTCGAGCCGGACGCCGTCGAGCAGGCCGACTGGGTGCTCGGCGACGCGTGCGAGGTCTCGACGCTGGAGGACTCCGGCATCGAGCGCTGCGACGTGGTGATCGCCGCGACCGGTGACGACAAGGTGAACCTGGTCGTGTCGCTGCTGGCGAAGACCGAGTTCGCGGTGCGGCGGGTCGTGGCGCGGGTGAACAACCCGGCCAACGAGTGGCTCTACACCGACGCGTGGGGCGTGGACGTCGCCGTGTCGACGCCGCGGATCCTGGCCGCGATGGTCGAGGAGGCGGTCAGCGTCGGCGACCTGGTGCGGCTGCTGACCTTCCGGCAGGGGCAGGCGAACCTGGTCGAGCTGACCCTGCCCGACCAGACCCCGCTGGCCGGCCGCCCGGTGAGCGACCTGGCGCTGCCGCGGGACGCCGCGCTGGTGACGATCCTGCGCGGTGACCGGGTGATCGTGCCGCAGCCGGAGGACCCGCTGGAGCCGGGCGACGAGCTGCTGTTCGTCGCCAACGCCGAGGTCGAGAACGACATTCGCAAGGCGCTGGGCTACTAGCGTGCCGCGAGGAGGTCCCGGATCGCGGCGGTGACCTCGACGGGCCGTTCCTCCGGCAGGAAGTGGCCGCAGGGCAGGGCCCGGGCGCGTAGGTCGGGCGCCCAGCTCGCCCACACCTGCCGCGGGTCGAACGGCAGGACGAGGTCGCCGGGGTCCTGCCAGATCGCCAGGACCGGCATCGACAGGATGCGGCCGGCGTCGCGGTCGGCCTGGTTGTGCCCGGCGTCGACGAACGCGCCGGCGCGGTAGTCCTGGCAGATCGCGTGGATCGCCCGCGGGTGCCCACCGCGGCCGGGTAGGCGCCCGGCCGTCGGCCGGGATCGCGCCGGTCCAGGTGTCCGCGGTCGGAATCACGTCGAGCACCGCGAGGTGCTCGACGACGCCGGAGTCGTCGAGTGCGGCCCGGAAGGCCACCAGCGCTCCCCGGGCGTGCCCGACGACGCTGAACCGCTCGTGGCCGAGTTCGCGCATCATCGCGACGACCGTCGCCGCGGTGGCCCGCTTCGCCACGTGCCGCCACGCGAGGTGGGTTTGGGGGAAGCCGTGGAAGTGGACGCGCTCCCGGCCATCGAGCCGGCTCACCCGGACCGCGGTGCTTCAAGCCGCTCGCAACCTGCTCTCCGAGCGGACTGACCGGCTTGTCGATGCGGGCGCTGATGGCTTCGACCTACACCGTGCTCCTGAGCAGGCAGGGCGCTCACGGCCCCAACGCACAGCGTCTCGGTGAGAACCGGCATCCGCGCGGAGGCGGACCGGGCGCGCTAGGCCTCCTGCGGCGGCTGGCCGTACTTGAGGCGGAGGCGGGCCTCGACGTCCGCCTCCTCGGCGACGCGGGCCTCTTCGATCTCCTTGAGGCGCTTGTCGGAGCGGCGCACGGCCCACACGACGACCAGCAGCGCCAGCCCGTACAGCGGCCAGCCCATCGCGATCTTCGCGAACGCCAGCCAGCCGGTGTAGTCGGCCTCGTACAGCCACCGCTGCACCACGAACCGCGCCCCGAACACGGCGGCCAGCGCGAGGGTGGCGACGTCGTAGCCGAGGCGGGACGGCTTGTCCCGGCGCCACGCGGTGCCGGTGCCGTTGAGGAAGTTCCAGATCACGCCCGCCAGCGGCCAGCGCACCACCACGGACAGCACGAACACGCCGCAGTAGACGAGGCTCGCCCAGATCCCGAACAGGAAGAAGCCCTTCGCGGACCCGGTGCGGTAGGCGATGAACGCACCGATGCCGACGCCGAACAGGCCGGAGATGGCCGGCTGCAGCGACTCGCGGCGCACCAGGCGCACGATCGTGATCAGCGCGGCGCTGCCGACGGCGCTCCAGATGCCCACGGTGAGCCCGAAGAACGAGTTCGCGAGCACGAACACCACGATCGGCACGGACGAGTAGACGAGGCCGGACACCCCGCCCATCTGTTCCAGCATCGTGGGCTCGGGCCGCTCACCCGCCCGCCCAGGCTCGGCCCCGTCTGCGGCGGGGTTCGGATCGGTCTTGTCGCCTGGACGGGCGGGTTCAGTCACGCGGTTACCAATTCAGGAGGTCGTCTGCAGCTCGTAGAACGGGTTGTACAGCACCTTCTGGCCGTCTCGCTCGGCCATGCGTCCCCGGACCTTGATGGTCCGGCCCGGTTCGATGCCCGGGATGCGGCGCCGTCCCAGCCAGACTAGCGTCACGCCCTCCGTGCCGTCGAACAACTCGGCACGCAGTGTCGCCGCCTCTTTCGTGGGACACAGCTCCACGCTGCGCAACCGCCCGAGGACGGTCACCTCTTCGCCCGACCGGCAGTCACAGGCCCGCCGCGCGCCGCCCGCCTCGGATTTTTCGGACAGATCATCAGCGTCGAGTTCCTCGACGTCGCTGGTCAGCTTGCGCACCAGCCGGCTGAAATAGCCGCCGTCTTTGGCGGACATAGGCGTCTGCTCCTGTTCCAGGGCCCCCGACTCGAACGGCCCGTTCGTCATCCAGCCTAACCTCGTGGGGGCCAGCACAACCGCTTTGCGGCAAGATCGCAACGTGACGTCCGCTATGCCGAAACCGGCCGCTGTCCTGCTACCCGGGACGGGCTCGGACGAGGTGTTCGTCCGGTCTGTTTTCGCAGGTCCGCTGGCTGCGTTCGGGATGCGCACACGAACCCCCGAACCGCCGGGCGGCGCCGCTGTGACAGCGGGTCTGCTGGCGTCACTCGACGAGGCGGCGGCCGACGGCCCGGTGCTCGCCGGAGGCATCTCCCTGGGCGCGCACCTGGCCGCCGAATGGGCGATCCGCAACCCCGGCAAATGCGCGGGCCTGTTGCTCGCGATGCCGGCCTGGTGCGGCCGCCCGGACGACGCGCCGGCCTCGCTCGCCGCGCGCGCGTCCGCGGACCTGGTCGACTCGCACGGCCTGGAGGAGGCGCTGCGGCTCGCGACGGCCGGAGTGGCGCCCTGGCTCGCCGCCGAGCTGACGAGGGCTTGGCGGCGGCACGGGGACGGCCTGGCGGCGAGCCTGCGCGTCGCGGCGGCCCACCCCGCGCCGACGCTGGACGCGCTGGCGGAGCTGGACGTCCCGGTCGGCATCGCCGCGTGCACCGACGATCCGGTCCACCCGGTCGCGGTGGCGCACGCCTGGGCGGAAGCGCTTCCGCGCGCCGTGGTGCGGGAGACCACGCTGACCGCGCTCGGCGCCGATCGCGAGTCACTGGGCCGGGCCGCGCTGCTGGCCTGGCTCCAGGCGCGCGGCTGAGGTCCGCACCGCCGCCGGCGGCCGCCACGGCGGTGACCACCAGCGCGGCCACGGCGACCAGGCACCACCGCGCTACTGGACGAGCACCCGGCAGTACAGCACCTCGTGCGACCCGATGAGGCGCGCTCGCCGTTGGGGTGCCGACGCCCGACGCCGGCGCGGCGTCGGGCAGGCGCTGCCACGACCGCAGCGCGACAGCCAGGGCCGCACCCCGCGGCAGTAGACCGCGGTGGCGTCTGGTCCCGAACGAATCGGCCGGCCTCGGCGGCGGAAAATCGAAGCGCAGGCACCACCGCAGCACCGGACGAGCACCCCGGCGGTACAGGTCTCTGTGCGCCCCAATGCGGCTCACCGTTGGCGCGCCGACGATGAGCGCAGCGTCGGCCAAGCGGTCCACGACCGCGCCCCGCCATCAGCCCCCGGCGGCCAGGACCACCGGAGCCCTCGACCGGATCAGGCAAGACGGGCACACACACCGCAGTGCGCGCACCCACGATCCCCGGACGGCGCGCCTACTGCTGGCCCTGCTGCTGCGCGATGTGCTCCGCGACCGCCTCCGGCAGCGTGATCGGCAGCGGCGTGCGCACCGGCATCGGCGCGTCACCGCGGTCGACGATCGTGCCGCGGACGATCTCGCGCAGCACGGCGGGCGCTTCGGCCGCCATCGACTGCGGGCCCGCGATCACGCCGCGCAGCATCCAGCGCGGCCCGTCGACCCCGACGAACCGCAGCGCCACGTCGCCGATCAGCGCGGACAGCTCCGGCCCCCACTCGCCCTGGCCCGGCGCGACCTTGGCGCCGTCGTTGCGCAGCTGCTCGGTCAGCTCGCCGACCACCTCACGCCACAGCCCACCGGACCGCGGCGCCGCGTAAGCGCTCACCGTGACCTGGCCGTGCGCGGTCACCACGTGCACCGCGCGCACGCCACCGGCCTGCGGGTCCATCTCGACCTGCACCTGGGTGCCGTCGGGCACCGGGACCCGCACCGAGCCGAGGTCGATCCGCGGCTTCCCGTCCTCCGGCGCGTCGGCGATGTCGAACGGCCCGTCGGTGGCCTCCGGCTCCGGCTCCGGGTCCTCTTCCGGCTCCTCGGCGATGTCCGAGTCCCAGGACTCGCCGGGGTCGGCCATCGCGTGGCGGCCCCGCTTCTTGCGTCCGAAGATGCCCACTACTCCCTCGTTCCTTCCCCGGGATTCCCGGTCAGCGTCGCATGCCCGCCGGTCGAGCCGTACCCGCCGGCCCCGCGTTCCGTCGCCGCCAGCTCCGCGACCTCCACGAACTCGGCCGTCTCCACGCGCTGGACCACCAGCTGCGCGATCCGGTCGCCCCGCGCGAGCCGGATCGGCTCGCTGCGGTCGTGGTTGACCAGGCACACCTTGATCTCCCCGCGGTAGCCCGAGTCGATGGTGCCCGGCGTGTTCACCACGGACAGCCCGGTGCGCGCGGCCAGCCCGGAGCGCGGGTGCACGAACCCGGCGTAGCCCGGCGGCAGCGCGATCGCCACGCCGGTGCCGACGAGCACCCGCTCGCCGGGCGCCAGCACGACGTCGGTGGTGGTCACCAGGTCGGCTCCGGCGTCGCCGGGCCTTGCGTAGGACGGGATCGGGACACCCGGATCGAGCCGGGTGAGCAGGACCTGCACGGGGGACACGGGCGGCGAGACTACCCTGGAGGCATGGGTGAGCACGCGAGCGCGGCCGGTGCGGTGGGCGAGACGACTGCGGGAGACGGCAGCACGCGGTATTCCGAACGGCTGTACCTGTCGTGGTGGGGCTGGCCGCTGCCGCTGGCGGGCGCGGCGCTGCTGGCCTACGAGATCCACCTCGGCTACCCGGCGGTGCCGCTGTGGCTGCCGTTCGCGGTGCTGATGCCGTTGATGGTGGCGTGGCTGGTGGCCATGGGCCGGGCCCGGATCCGGGTGACCGGCGACGAGCTCGAAGTCGGTGACGCTCATCTGCCGTTGCGGTTCGTGGGTGAGGTCGAGGTCATCGGGAAGGACCGGAAGCGGAAGGCGATGGGGCCGGAACTCGACCCCGCCGCTTACGTGACGCATCGCGGCTGGGTCGGTTCGCTGCTGCGCGTGCACCTGACCGATCCCGCGGATCCGACCCCATACTGGGTGTTCAGTACCCGCAGGCCGGAGGCCCTGGCCGAGCTGCTCCGTTCAGGGAAGTAGCCCGGCCGTCCGCGGTGTCACGCGCAGTCGCGGCAGATCATCTGCCCGTTGTGCTCCTCCGCCAGCCTGCTCCGGTGGTGCACCAGGAAGCACACGGAGCAGGTGAACTCGTCAGCCTGCTTCGGCACCACCTTCACCGTCAGGTCCTCACCCGACAGCCCGGAGAGGTCCGCGCCCGGAAGCTCGAAGTTCTCCGCGCTCGCGTCCTCGTCCACGTCCACCACGCCGGACTGCGTCTCGTTCCGGCGAGCCTTCAGCTCCTCCAACGAGTCCTCGGCGAGCTCGTCGGCTTCGCTGCGGCGCGGAGCGTCGTAGTCGGTCGCCATTGTCCCTCACCCCTGCGATCAGCTTCGTAATCACTGTTCAAGCACGCTGTTCGCATGCCATCGTGCCGCTGGTCAACGTCCCAGCGTCCCGGTTTGTGCCCGCCGCCGTAGTGAGCCAGGTCTCTCTTCAGCAACGTGTTTCGGTACCTGATCTACGGGCGGAGCCCGCAGAGGGTAGCTCACGCTTTACCCGGACGCGCAGAGTGTCATTCGAAGCAGGACATACGTCACCCAACAGGGGGAACACATTCCGGGGACGCCCGTGGGACCGTGCGAGAAGTACCCCGGCTTCGGACGGGTGACGACGCTGGTGCACTGTAACGCCTACGCTGATCAGGAACGACGGTTCGGGCGAGCGGGTGTTCGGGTCTTCGATCGAAGGGGTGGGGCAGGTGTCGTCGGGGATCGGTTACGGCAACCGGAGATCGCGGCCCTACCGCAAGCGCCGCCCGCTGCCCGCCTTGATCGTGATCGGGGTGCTCGGGCTCGTCGCGATGGTCATCTGGGTGCGCGCGATCACCAGCAAGCAGGACATCGACGAGGCGTTGCGGTGCGATCCGCCGCCCACGCCGCCACCCGGTGTGACGTACACCAACTTGGGTTACAACGCGCTCGACGAGACGACGCCCGTGCCCGCCGACCGGATCGCGGTGAAGGTGCTCAACGCGAGCGAGAAGCGCGGGCAGGCCGCGATCACCACGGAAAGCCTGCGGCAGCTGGGTTTCACGCAGATCGCGCCGCCGGAGAACGACCCCGCGTACGCGACCGACGAGGCGGCCTGCCGCGGCCAGTTGCGCTTCGGCGACAACGGCAGCTCCGCGGCGCGCACGCTCAGCCTGGTCGTGCCGTGCGTCGAACTGGTGCGGGACAACCGCGAGGACGCGAGCGTGGACCTGGCGATCGGCAGCGCCTTCGGCGACGTGGTGCCGACCCAGGCGGCGCGCGACATCCTCGCGCAGCTGCAGGCGTGGTCCGGCCAGCACGGCGACGGCGGCGAGCAGTCCGCGGTGAACCCGCCGGTGATCGACGAAGCACTGCTGGCCGCCGCCCGCCCCGGCACCTGCTGACGCTCGGCGCGGGCGCTCGCGCCCGGATTCTGCCCTCAGGGGGCGAGTCAGGACCCGCCGGAAAGGCGGCCGAAGAGGCCGCCGGCGGGCGCGAATCCCGCAACCGCGCCCGCGAGTTCGTCACTCGCGGGCGAGGGTCCCCCACCCGGTCGCAAGACGACGGGCGGCCGCTACCGGGCGCGCACCCCACGCTCGCGCCGCCACCCACACGCGCGAGCGCCGCACCTGGCCGAAAGTCGGCGGGCCGCCGCTACACGTCCTTGACGCCGCACTCCACGGCCGCGTCGTAGAGCGCTCCGGCGATCGACGGCGCGGCCGCGAACGTCGCGTCCTCCCCCAGGGCCGGGTCCGCGCCGGGCAGGTGCACCACCGCGCCGGCTTCCTCCGCCACCAGCGCGCCGGCCGCCCAGTCCCAGCGGTGCAGGCCGTGCTCCACGTACCCGTCCAGCCACCCGGCCGCCACGGCGCACAGGTCGAGCGAGGCCACCCCGGCCCGGCGGACGTCCCGCACGCGGGTCAGCAGCCCGGACACCAACCGGGCCTGCCGGGCGCGCCGCTCGGCCTGGTAGGCGAACCCCGTGCCGATCAGGCTCAGCTCCAGCCGCTCGGGCGAGGACACCGCGAGCCGCTGCCCGTCGAGCCACGCGCCCTGGCCCCGCACGGCCGTCCAGCAGCGCCCGCTGACGGGTTCCACGACCGCCCCGGCCACCGACACCCCGTCCACCTGCGCCGCGAGCGACACGGCGAACAGGGGCGCGCCGTAGAGGAAGTTGACGGTGCCGTCGATCGGGTCCACCACCCACGTGACGCCGTCGCCCGCCGCGCCGCCCGCCTCCTCCCCCAGGACGTGGTCCCCCGGACGCAGCTCCGCCAGCCGGTCGCGCACCAGCTGCTCGGCGGCGCGGTCGACCGCGGTGACGACGTCGGTGTCCGTCGTCTTGGTCTCGACCGACACCGGCTCACCTGCGACCATGGCGTCACGGGCACGGCGGACCAGGTCCGCGGCCTCGGCCGCGACCTGGACGGCGACGTCCTTCAACTCTGTTTCGGCAGCTCCCACGTCCACCATGGGACCACACCCGGTTAAAGTCTCCGGCACAGGTTTCTGAATCGAGCGAGAAGGGACGGCGCCAATGACGGCGACCCGTGGTTTCGGAATCGACATCGGCGGCAGCGGTATCAAGGGCGCCCTTGTCGACCTGGAAAAGGGCGCACTGATCGGCGACCGCTTCCGGATCGACACCCCGCGCCCGGCGACCCCGGACGCGGTGGCCGACGTGGTGGCCCAGATCGTGGCCCACTTCGGCTGGGAGGGCCCGGTCGGCATCACGCTGCCCGCGGTGGTCAAGAAGGGCGTCGCGCACACCGCGGCGAACATCGACCCCAGCTGGATCGGCACCGACGCGGACGCGTTGTTCGCCAAGCGGCTGGACCGCCACGAGGACGACATCGCGATGCTCAACGACGCCGACGCGGCGGGCATGGCCGAGATCCGCTACGGCGACCCGCGGGCCCGCAAGGGCGTCACCACCCTGCTGACGTTCGGCACCGGCATCGGCAGCGCGCTGTTCCAGCACGGCACCCTGATGCCGAACACGGAGTTCGGCCACCTCGAGGTCGACGGGCACGACGCGGAGAAGAAGGCGGCCGCCTCGGTCAAGGACAACGAGGGTCTGTCCTACCCGCACTGGGCCAAGCGCGTGAACCGTTACCTTTCCGTGCTGGAGAACCTCATCTGGCCGGATCTGTTCATCGTGGGCGGCGGGGTAAGCAAGAAGGCCGAGAAGTGGGTGCCGCTGCTGGAGATCAGGACACCGGTCCTGGTCGCATCGCTGCAGAACAACGCGGGGATCGTGGGCGCGGCGCTGGCGGCGGCCGAGGGCCTGGAGCACTGACCTGCGAACAGGCCGCCCCGGGTTTGAACGATGATCGGCCGCAACGCACCGGCGTATCGTCGTTACAATGGAACACGGCCCACGGTCGCGGAGGACAAAACCGCAGGCCGCGGGACGTTCCCCGAATCTGAGGCAGCCGGGACCCACCATCCCGGCTCGCCGTGATCGACCGCTGCGAAAGGGCGTACGTGGCAGCCGCAAAAACCGCTACCCGAAGCGGCACGAAGACAACGAGCGCCGCCGACGTGAGCGCGGAACCCGACGCGGGCCGTGAGAACGTGACCGAGGCCGAGGCTCAGGGCTCCGGCGCCACGAAGAAGGCGACCACCCGCAAGCCGGCCGCGGCCAAGGGCCCGAAGAAGGCTCCGGCCAAGGGCCGCACCACCCGCAAGGCCGGCAAGACCGACGACGGGGAGCCGGACGGCCCCGGCGGCGAGGACATCGAGGACGTCGACCTCGAGGCCGACCTCGCCGACCTCGAAAGCGAGGTGGAGGTCGACGTCGTCGACGCGACCGTCACCGACGAAGCCGAGGACCTCGACGAGGACGAGCCGGACGAGAAGACGCCGGCCGCGAAGTCGGGCGCCAAGTCGACCGACCGCGACTTCGTCTGGGACGAGGAGGAGTCGGAGGCCCTGCGGCAGGCCCGCAAGGACGCCGAGCTCACCGCGTCCGCGGACTCGGTCCGCGCGTACCTGAAGCAGATCGGCAAGGTCGCGCTGCTCAACGCCGAGGAGGAGGTCGAGCTCGCCAAGCGGATCGAGGCCGGCCTGTACGCGGCCGAGCGGCTGCGCATCGCGGAGGAGGAGGGCGAGAAGCTCGCCACCCAGATGCGCCGCGACCTGCGCTGGATCATCCGGGACGGGGAGCGCGCCAAGAACCACCTGCTGGAGGCGAACCTCCGTCTGGTCGTGTCGCTGGCCAAGCGCTACACCGGCCGCGGCATGGCGTTCCTGGACCTGATCCAGGAGGGCAACCTGGGCCTCATCCGTGCGGTCGAGAAGTTCGACTACACGAAGGGCTACAAGTTCTCCACGTACGCGACGTGGTGGATCCGGCAGGCGATCACCCGCGCGATGGCCGACCAGGCCCGGACCATCCGCATACCGGTCCACATGGTCGAGGTGATCAACAAGCTCGGCCGCATCCAGCGTGAGCTGCTGCAGGACCTCGGACGCGAGCCCACCCCCGAGGAGCTCGCGAAGGAGATGGACATCTCCCCGGAGAAGGTCCTGGAGATCCAGCAGTACGCCCGCGAGCCGATCTCGCTGGACCAGACGATCGGCGACGAGGGCGACTCGCAGCTGGGCGACTTCATCGAGGACTCGGAAGCGGTCGTCGCGGTCGACGCCGTGTCGTTCACGTTGTTGCAGGACCAGCTCCAGTCGGTGCTGCAGACGCTGTCCGAGCGCGAGGCCGGCGTGGTCCGGCTGCGCTTCGGCCTGACCGACGGCCAGCCGAGGACTTTAGACGAAATCGGCCAGGTCTACGGGGTCACGCGCGAGCGCATCCGGCAGATCGAATCGAAGACGATGTCCAAGCTGCGGCACCCCAGCCGCTCGCAGGTCCTGCGGGACTACCTGGACTAAGAGCACAAGAAGAAGGAGCCCGGACCGCCAACGGCGACCCGGGCTCCTTCTTTTTCTCCGCAAGCAACGCAACGCAAGCCGGCAACGCAAAGCAGCCGACCACCCCAACCAGACCTCCCCCGCCCCCGATCCACAGCCGATCTTTAGTCGCCGATCAGCCGTGTCAAGGCACGCTTTCCCGCCTTGACACGGCAGCTCGGCGCCTGTAACACA
>NZ_JBEXTZ010000108.1:0-25646 GCF_040614195.1 Amycolatopsis sp. NPDC006125 | reverse complement strand
CTTGTCAAGGCGGGAAAGCGTGCCTTGACAAGCCTGGTCGGCGACTAAAGATCGGCTGTGGATCGGGGGCGGGGGAGGTCTGGTTGGGGTAGTCGCTTGCTTTGCGTTGCCGGGCGGCGGGTTGTCCTCAGCAGTTGTGTGTTGTCAGTTCCAGGCGTAGGGCGAAGATCTTTTGCGATGGGTCCGTGTTGAACACGTACACCGCTTTCGGGTTGCCTGGCACTGGTGCGGTGATGACGTAGTTGGCGGTCGTCGCGTTGGGGTAGGCCGCCATCACTTCGGCGTCCGTCGAGCCGACTCCGATTCCCTCCGGTGTGGTCACCCCGGGCTTCGCGCTGATGCGCGCCACCCCGTAGGTGGGTGATATGTCGACCGGGCTTCCGCCGCCGCGTAGCCAGTACCGGTGGCACGGGCTGCCCGAGTAGCCCTCGCTCATGTCGAACTCGTCGGTGGCCACCGCGTCGGCCTCGCTCATGCCCAGCACGAGCCTGCCCCAGCCGGTGGGGCCGATCGTCGGGTCGGTGGACGCCGGGCGTTGCGCCGATCCGGTCGGCGTGCTGGAACTCCGCGAAGGGCTGTCGGGGGCGCTGTGCGAACCCGTCACGCTCGGCACGCTCGTCACCCCCGTCGACGACTGCGGCGGCGGCACGCTGGAGCTGGTCGGGACCGGCGGCAGACCCGACTCCGGGCCGGCGCTCGTCGCGATCGTCGTCACCGGGAGGTTCGTCGCGGGCAGCGTATCCGTGCGGCCACCACCCACGCCGGACAGGGCGATGCCCACCGCGGCGACCGCGACCAGCGTCAACGCCCCGCCGGTCGCCGCCCCCGCGTTGCGCCGGTGCCGGCGTCGCCGGGCGCCGGCCACCACCAGCAGCTCCGCGCCGGGCCGGACGGGCACGTCGAGGCGCTCATCCTCGAACAGCCGGCTCAGTTCGTCCTCGAGGTTCACCACTCGTCACCCACCCCCACCAGGCTCCCCAGCTTCCCGCGCAGGCTGGCCAGCGCCTTGCTGGCCTGGCTCTTCACCGTCCCGGGGCTGATCCGCATCGCATCCGCGATCTCGGCTTCGGACAGCCCCTCGTAGTACCGGAGCACGACGACGGTCCGCTGCCGCGGCGGCAAGGCCGCGAGCGCCTGCCACAACGGCTCGTTCTCGAGCCGGTCGGGCGGGGTGTAGGGAGGCGGTTCCGGGATGTCGGCGACCAGGCTCTCCCGCCGCCTGCTGCGCCACCTGCTGACGTGCGTGTTCGCCATGGCGCGCTTCACGTACGGCAGCGGGCTCTCCGCACCGCGCAACGTCCCCCACCGGACGCCGATCTTCTCCAGGACGATCTGCACCAGGTCGGCCGCGTCATGGGGGTTGCCGGTCAGCAAGTGACCGTAACGGAGCAGCCCGGGCAACGCCGCCCGCACGAACTCCGCGAAATCCTCGTCCACCGCGCCCCCTGCTCAGCCGTCCCGGCCCGTCCGGGCGGTACACGCGCAGGGGGCGCGGCAGGTTGCCTCAGTTCACCGGATTCAGCGAAGACCCAGCTCACGGGCGATGAGCATCCGCTGCACCTCGCTCGTGCCCTCACCCACCTCGAGGATCTTCGCGTCCCGGTAGAACCGTCCGACCGGGAACTCGTTCATGAACCCGTAGCCGCCGAAGATCTGCGTCGCGTCGCGGGCGTTGTCCATCGCCGCGTTCGAGGCGACCAGCTTCGCGATCGAGGCCTCCTTCTTGAACGGCTCACCACGCAGCATCTTCGACGCCGCGGCGTAGTAGGCCAGCCGGGCGGTGTGCGCGCGCACCTCCATGTCCGCGATCTTGAACTGGATCGCCTGGTACTCGCCGATGCGGTGCCCGAACGCCTCCCGCTCCCCCGCGTACCGCAGGCACTCGTCCACACAGCCCTGCGCCAGCCCGACGCTGAGCGCGGCGATGGCGACCCGGCCCTCGTCCAGGATGGACAGGAACTGCGCGTACCCGCGGCCGCGCTCGCCGAGCAGGTTCTCCGCGGGCACCCGGCAGTCGTCGAAGGACAGCTCGTGGGTGTCCGAGGCGTTCCAGCCGACCTTCGAGTACTTCGGCGCCACCGTGAACCCGGGCGTGCCGGACGGCACGATGATCGCCGAGATCTCCTTGCCACCGCCCGGTTTCTCCCCGGTCACCGCGGTGACGGTGACCAGCCGGGTGATGTCGGTGCCGGAGTTGGTGATGAACGACTTGCTGCCGTTGATCACCCACTCGTCGCCGTCCAGCTTCGCCGTGGTGCGGGTCGCGCCCGCGTCCGAACCACCGCCGGGCTCGGTGAGCCCGAACGCGCCCAGCGCCTCCCCGGAGCACAGCGACGGCAGCCACTTCTCCTTCTGCTCCGCGGAACCGAAGCGGAACAACGGCATCGCGCCGAGCGACACGCCGGCTTCGAGCGTGATCGCCACCGACGAGTCGACCCGCGCGAGCTCCTCCAGCGCCAGGCACAGCGCGAAGTAGTCGCCGCCCATGCCGCCGTACTCCTCCGGGAACGGCAGCCCGAACAGGCCCATCCGCGCCATGCCCCGCACGATCTCGTACGGGAACTCCTCGCGCTCGTAGAAGCCGCCGATGACGGGCGCGACCTCCTTCTGCGCGAAGTCGTGCACGCTCTTGCGCAGCGCCTCGTACTCTTCACCGAGCCGGAAGTCGATCATTTCTGCTCCTTGACCACCGCGAGCGTCTCGTCGAGGGCCACCTGCTGGCCCACCTGGACGCGGAGTTCCTCGACCACGCCGTCGACCGGGGCGACCAGCGTGTGTTCCATCTTCATCGCCTCGACGACCAGCAGCGGCGCGCCCGCGCTCACCACGTCGCCCTGCGCGACCTTGACCACCAGCACCGTGCCGGGCATCGGGCTCACCACCGGGCCCGCCTCGCTCGCGTCGCCGTGCGTGGCGAGCAGGTTGGGCCGCTCGCCGACCACCACGCCGTGCCCGTCCCGGCCGAGCCACACCCGGTCCTGCGGCGCATCGGCCCGCAGGTACCGGCGGAACTCGCCGTCGTAGTGCACTTCGAGCCGGTTCCCGTCGCGCCGCGCGGAAACCGGGATCGGCTCGCCACCGTCCACAGTGACCTGCGCGGCGTCCGGCGGACCCTCGATCGTGACGAGCGCTTCGGCGTCCCCGGCACGCAACCGGAACGTGACGCCGCCCGGCCCGCCGAGGCGCCACCCGCTGGGCACCGCCCACGGGTCGGAGGTGTCCTCCGGCACCAGCCCGAGCAGCCGGTCCATCGCGGCGGCGACGAAGAACTCGTCCGGCACGGCCGACTCGACCAGCTCGTCCAGGCGCCGTTCGACGAGGCCGGTGTCCAGCTTCCCGGCCTGCACGTCCGGATCGGCGAGCAGGGCGCGCAGGAACGTCACGTTCGTCGGCACACCCAGCACGGACGTCCCGGCCAGCGCCCGGTCCAGCCGGTGCAGCGCGGACGCCCGGTCCGGACCCCACGCGATGACCTTCGCCAGCATCGGGTCGTAGTTCGAGCCGACCACCGAGCCCTCGGCCAGCGAGGAGTCGACCCGGACACCCTGCCCGCGCGGCTCGTCGAGCGCCAGCACGGTGCCACCGGTCGGGACGAACCCGCGCGCCGGGTCCTCCGCGTAGACGCGGGCCTCGACGGCGTGCCCGTTGAGGCGGATGTCGTCCTGAGTCAGGGAAAGCGGCTCGCCCGCGGCGACCCGCACCTGCCATTCGACGAGGTCGAGTCCGGTCACCATCTCGGTCACCGGGTGCTCGACCTGCAGCCGGGTGTTCATCTCCATGAAGAAGAACTCGTCCGGCTTGCGCGCGGAGACGATGAACTCGACGGTGCCCGCGCCGACGTAGCCGACCGAGCGGGCGGCCTCGACGGCGGCCGCGCCCATCCGCGCCCGGGTCTCCTCGTCGAGCAGCACCGACGGCGCCTCCTCGACGATCTTCTGGTGCCGCCGCTGCAGGCTGCACTCGCGTTCGCCCAGGTGCAGGACCGTGCCGTGGGTGTCGGCGAGCACCTGGATCTCGATGTGCCGCGGGGTGGTGACGAACCGCTCCAGCAGCAGCCGGTCGTCCCCGAAGGCCGAGCGGGCCTCGCGCTGCGCGGACTCGACCGCGGCCGCGAGCTCGCCGGGCTCGGTGACCAGCCGCATGCCCTTGCCGCCGCCGCCCGCGGAGGGCTTGAGCAGCAACGGGTAGCCGACCTCGTCGGCCGCCTTCGCGAAGTCGTCCACATCGGACAGGCCGGGCACCACGGGCACGCCGGCGGCGGACACCGTGGCCTTGGCCCGGATCTTGTCGCCCATGGCGTCGATCGCGCTCACCGGCGGGCCGATGAACACCAGCCCGGCCTTCTCGCACTCGGCGGCGAACTCGGCGTTCTCCGCGAGGAACCCGTAACCGGGGTGGACGGCCTGCGCTCCGGAATCCACGGCGGCGCGCACGATGTCCGGGATGGACAGGTAACTGCGGGTCGCCTCGGCGGGCCCGATGCGGATCGCGGTGTCGGCCTCGTGCACGTGCCGCGCGTCGGCGTCGGCGTCGCTGTAGACCGCGACCGAGCGGATGCCCAGGCGCCGCAGGGTGCTGATGACGCGAACCGCGATCTCGCCGCGGTTGGCGATGAGGACTGTGTCGAACATGCCCCTCACATCCGGAAGACGCCGTAGCTGACAGGTTCCAGCGGCGCGTTCGCCGCGACCGACAACGCGAGCCCGAGCACCGTGCGGGTGTCCGCCGGGTCGATCACGCCGTCGTCCCACAGCCGCGCGGTCGAGTAGTAGGGACTGCCCTGCTCCTCGTACTGGCGGCGGATGGGCTCCTTGAACGCCTCTTCCTCCTCGGCGGGCCACTCGCCGCCGCGGCTCTCGATCGAATCGCGGCGCACGGTCGCCAGCACCGACGCGGCCTGCTCACCGCCCATCACCGAGATCCGGGCGTTCGGCCACATCCACAGGAAGCGGGGCGAGTACGCCCGCCCGCACATGGAGTAGTTGCCCGCGCCGAACGAGCCGCCGATGATGACGGTCAGCTTCGGCACCCGGGCGCACGCCACGGCGGTGACCATCTTCGCGCCGTGCTTGGCGATGCCGCCCGCCTCGTAATCCCTGCCCACCATGAACCCGCTGATGTTCTGCAGGAAGACCAGCGGGATCGAGCGCTTGTCGCACAGCTCGATGAAGTGCGCGCCCTTCATGGCCGACTCGGCGAACAGGACGCCGTTGTTCGCGACGATGCCGACGGGGTGGCCGTGGATGTGCGCGAAGCCGGTGACCAGGGTGGCGCCGTACTCCTTCTTGAACTCGTTGAAGCGGCTGCCGTCGACGATGCGCGCGATGACCTCACGCACGTCGTACGGGGTGCGCGAGTCGGTGGGCACGACGCCGTAGAGCTGCTCCGGGTCGACCGCGGGCGCCTCGACCTGGCGGACCTCCCACGGGCGCGGGCTGCGCGGGCCGAGGGTGGCGACGATGTTGCGGACGATCGACAGGGCGTGCGCGTCGTCGTTGGCGAGGTGGTCGGTGACACCGGACTGGCGGGCGTGCACGTCCCCGCCGCCCAGCTCCTCGGCCGTGACGACCTCGCCGGTCGCGGCCTTCACCAGCGGCGGGCCGCCGAGGAAGATCGTGCCCTGGTTGCGGACGATGACGGCCTCGTCGCTCATCGCCGGGACGTACGCGCCACCGGCGGTGCAGGAGCCGAGGACGGCCGCGATCTGCGGGATCCCGCGCGCGGACATGGTCGCCTGGTTGTAGAAGATGCGGCCGAAGTGCTCGCGGTCCGGGAACACGTCGTCCTGCTTTGGCAGGAACGCGCCGCCCGAGTCGACCAGGTAGATGCACGGCAGGTTGTTGTGCAGGGCGACTTCCTGCGCACGCAGGTGCTTCTTGACCGTCATCGGGTAGTAGGTGCCGCCCTTGACGGTCGCGTCGTTGGCGACGATGACGCACTCGCGGCCGGAGACCCGCCCGATGCCGGTGATGATGCCGGCGGCGGGGGCCTCGTCGTCGTACAGCCCGTTGGCGGCCAGGGGCGACAGCTCCAGGAACGGCGAGCCCGGGTCGAGCAGCGCGTCGACGCGGTCCCGCGGCAGGAGCTTGCCGCGTTCCACATGCCGGGCACGCGCCTTCTCGGGGCCACCCGTTCGGGCGGCCGCCAAGCGCTTGCGCAGATCCTCGACCAGCTCCGCGTGCGCGGTCGCGTTCCGGGCGTACTGCTCGCTTCGCGGGTCCGCGGAGGTGCCGAGCACCGGGAAGTCCATGACCCTCCTCATCCGACGCCGGACGTGGTTAGTAGTCGTTAACGTTCGGGTCGATGTTAACCACTACTAACGTGCGATGTCCAGATTCGGGCACACGAGGGTGTCGAATCGTGGTGGGCTCGTCCGACGTGGCAGTGAGAGACGAGGAGGACACCATGACCGCGACCTACACATTCGACGTCTTCACCAGCCTCGACGGCTTCGGCGCGGCCGGCGGCGACTGGACCGGCTACTGGGGCAAACAGGGCCCCGAGCTGCTGGAACGCCGTCTCGCCCTGTACGACGAGGAGCCGCGGATCGTCTTCGGCGCGAACACGTACCGGGCGTTCACGCAGATGCTGGCCGAGAGCACCGAGGACTCCGACGTCCGCGACCCGTGGGTGACCCGGATGCGGAGCCTGCCGGCCACCATCGTGTCGTCCACGCTGCGGGAACCGCTCGACTGGCCGGACGCGACCGTGGTCAGTGGCGACGCCGTCGACGTCATCAGGCGGCTCAAGGAGGAGTCGGAGGCGCCGCTGCGCTCGCACGGCAGCCTCTCGCTGAACCGGGCGCTGATGGCCGCCGGCCTGGTCGACCGCCTGCACGTGACGCTCTTCCCGGTGATCACCGCCAAGACCGGGCTGGACCCGATCTTCGCCGGCGGCGCCGACTTCGACTTGGAGCTCATCGAGCACCGGACGCTCGACGGGCACATCCAGGAGCTGATCTACCGGCCCACGCTGCACGGCTGACCACACGAAAGGGGGCGGCCGCACCGCGCGGCCGCCCCTTCGGAAAACGTCAGCCCAGCGCCGCCACCAGCGACGGGTAGTAACCCTGGGCCTGCCCGGTCGCCGTCGGGTGGTAGGACTCGTCGATCGGGTACGTCACACTGTGCAGCCACGCCGAACCGGAGCAGATCTCGTGCCCGGTGAAGGCCGGACGCACGTCCGCGAAGGCGAATCCCGCCTCCGAGGCCTCCTTCTGGATCACCGAGTCGAGCGCGTCGGCCCCGCTGTTGATGTACCCGCGCGAGGTGTCGGACAGCCCGACCGAGCAGGACCCGCCGATCTTGTAGAAATGCGGGTAGCCCAGCACGATCACCGTCGCCTCCGGGGCGCGGGACCGGATCTCGCCGTAGGTCTTCTCCAGCAGCCCCGGCAGCGTGCCGTTGACGAACGCCTTCGCGTTGTCGATCGCGGTCTTGCAGCCCGAGTCCCCGCCGAGGATGCAGTCCTGCATGACACCCGCGAACCCGGCGTCGTTGCCGCCGACGCTGATCGTCACCAGGTCGGTCTCCCCGGACAACGCGCTCACCTGGTTGTTCAGCACGTCCGAGGTCTTCGCGCCGGAACACGCCTGGAAGTTCAGCGAAGCCGACGTCTGCCCGGCGTAGAGCACCGGGTAGGCGTTCGAGCTGCGCTTGCAGCTGGACGAGTCCAGGTAGTTGCCGGCGCCGACCCCGGAGGAGTAGGAGTCGCCGAGCGCGACGTAGTCGAGAGTGGCGGCGTTCGCCACCCCGGTGGTGAGGCCGATCGTGGCCAGGGCCGCGACGACGGTGGTTGCAAGCGTTCTCAGCACAGCGGGGACCACCTTCCGTGAGTAATCAACTCAATGAACGATTACCAGGTGCAATGCTCACGAGGGAGCCCCTTTTAGTAGGCTTTTCGGCTACCAACAGGTGACAGGAGGCGGACGTTAGCGCTCGCTAACCTGACTCGATAAGATGTTCACGTGTCGACGAGTCCCACACCGCTGGTCACCGGCGAGAAGGCCACCCGCCGCGAGGAGATCCTGAGCGCGGCCGCGGAGCTGTTCGCTCGGCACGGCTTCCACGGCGTCGGCATCGACGACATCGGCGCGGCCGTCGGCATCTCCGGCCCCGCGCTGTACCGGCACTTCCGCAGCAAGGACGCGATGCTCGGGGAGATGCTGAACTCGATCAGCCACTACCTCCTCGACGGCGGCAGGGCGCGCGTCGACGCCACCGCCGACCCGCAGCAGGCGCTGGCGGAGCTGGTCGAGTTCCACGTCGACTTCGCGCTCACCCACCCGTCGCTGATCACGGTGCAGGAACGCAACCTCGCGAACCTCACCGACGCCGACCGCAAGCAGGTGCGGGCCCTGCAGCGTCGTTACGTAGAGATATGGGTGAAGGTCATTCGCGATGCCGTCCCCGGAGTGGGGGAACGTCAGGCACGCTCGGCGGCACACGCCGTGTTCGGGTTGATCAACTCCACGCCGTACAACCGCCATCTGGACGACGACGAACTGGCCGTCCTGCTGCGGCGCCTCGCCCTCGGCGCGCTGCAGTCCGCCGCGTGATCATCGCGTCACTCGTTTTTCCCACTACCGTTGAACGCCTTTCCCCGGCTTTGATAGATCCCGTGACCCAGGACCGGCAGCAGCTGATCTCGCGGGCGCAGCGCGCTCTCGTCGCGATGCAGCTCGGCCGAGACGACGACGCGCTCGACGAGGTGGCCCCGTCGAGCCGGGACGAGACGCGCGAGCTCATGCTGCTCCTGTTCGAGGAGTGCAGCACGATGGTGACCACGCTCGGTGACGGCGGCAGCGCCCCGGTCAAGGTGCAGGTGTTCGACGAGACCGGTGAAGAGGTGTCGATCGACCAGGCCGACCCGCCGGTGCGCACCGCCGTCCGGACACTGCTCGCGGAGGTGCACGGCAACACCGAGGCCGCCGCGGAGCAGGTGGAGATCGCCCTGGCGAGCGCCAACCGCGAAGAGGTGGACAGCCTGACGCTGCAGGCGCTGCGCTGGACGGTGCGGCTGTCGGCCGAGTGCCTGGAGCGGGACCTGCCGGTCACCGACTGGATCTCCGAGGCGCTGACCTGACCGGGACTGATCGCCGCGCCGGACCGGCCGCCGCTGGTCCGGTTCCGGCGGGCCGGCACGTCCGGAACCGGCCTGTCAGTAGTGGTAGCGGCGCACGGTCTCCGGGTGGATGACGATGCGGACCAGTTCTCCGGCCGTGATCTCGGCGAGGTCCGCGGCGCGGGCCGGGTCGTCGAGGTCCCAGTAACGGGCGGCCAGGCGGGCGCTCAGCTCCCGCGCGCCATCCGGTTCCAGCGTGACCCGGCCGGCGACCGACACCCATCGCTCGCGTTCACCGACCGGCGCGGCGACCACGATCGAGGCGCGCGGATCACGGCGCAGCTGCCGCAACTTGGGCGAGTCCGGCATGCTGAACAGCTGGATCGTGCCGTCGTCGGCGGCCTCGAACCACACGGGCCGCGGCTGCGGCGGGACCGGGCCCGCGGCCACGGTCAGGAACCCGTGCAGGGGACGGCGGAGGAACTCGATGTCGTCGGTGGTCAGCGAACTGTCGCTCATGATCCCGATTGAACACCGCGACCCCGGACGAGCACATGGCTGAAGGGCCGGATCACCTGTGTGATCGTCTAACCTGGTCGACGTGGACGTGTTCAGCGATCTGATCCGCGGGGTGCGCGCCCACGGCTCGCTGTTCGGCAGCACGACCCTGTCCCCGCCGTGGAAGCTGCACTTCGTGGACGGCGCGCCGCTGACCCTGTGCACGGTGCTCACCGGGGAGGGCTGGATCGTGCCGGAACACCACCGGCCCGAGCGGCTGCGCGCCCGCGAGACGATCATCGTGCGCGGACCAGGGACCTTCACCTTCGTCGACGAGCCGGGCACGCGTGCCGAGCCGGTCGCGTGTGGCGAGTTCTGCGCGACGCCCGAGCAGGGCGGGACGCGGTACCGGCTCGGGTGGCACGCCCACGGCGACGGCGCGACGACGCTGATCGTCGGCGCCTACCCGGTGCGCGGCGAGATCAGCCGCCGGTTGCTGGACGCGCTGCCCGTCGTGGTGCGCGTTGGCGGCACCGGAGACACCTCCGACCCCGTGCTGGACCACCTCGCCGCCGAGGTCGCCATCGACGCGCCGGGCCAGCAGGTCGTGCTCGACCGGCTGCTGGACTGGCTGCTGGTCTGCACGCTGCGCGAGTGGTTCGACCGGCCCGGTGGCGAGCCCCCGGCGTGGTGGGCCGCGCAGCGCGACCCGGTGGTCGGCCGCGCGCTGCGCCTGCTGCACGCCGAGCCGGCGGCGCCGTGGACCGTCGCCGCGCTGGCGCGGCGCACCGGCGTGTCGCGGTCGACCCTGGCCAAGCGGTTCGCCGACCTGATGGGCGAACCGCCGCTGACCTACCTGACCCGCTGGCGCATGACGCTCGCCGCCGACCGGCTGGTGGCGCAGGAAGCCGCGACCATCGGCGAGATCGCGCGCTCCGTCGGATACGCCGACCCGTTCGGGTTCAGCGCGGCGTTCAAACGGGTCCGGGGCGTCAACCCGAGCGAGTTCCGGCGCGACCGGACCGGGGTCAGTGCAGCAGCGCCTTCACCAGCGCCGACACCTGCGCGACCTCGATCAGGAACGAGTCGTGCCCGTACGGCGAGGTGATCTCCGCGGCCTCGCCCGCGCCCGGGATTCCCGCCGCCAGCTCGTGCGCCTGCCGCATCGGGTAGAGGCGGTCGGAATCGACGCCCGCGATCACGCTGCGCGCGGTCACCCCGGCCAGCGCGGCGCCGACGCCACCGCGGTCGCGGCCCACGTCGTGCGTGTTCATCGACCGCGTCAGCCACACGTAGGAGGCCGCGTCGAAGCGGCGCACCAGCTTGTCCGCGTGGTGGTCGAGGTAGGACTCCACGGCGTAGCGGCCGTCGTCGAACGGGTCCTCCTCGCCCTGCGGCGACCGGCCGAACCGCTGGTCCAGCTCCAGTGAGCTGCGGTAGGTCACGTGCGCGATCCGCCGCGCGACGCCCAGCCCGCGGTGCGGGCCCCCGCCCGGCGGCGCGTCGTGGTAGTCGCCGCCGCGCCAGCCCGGGTCCGACGTGATCGCGTGCAGCTGCGGCGCGGCCCACGCGATCTGGTCGGCCGAGGACGCGGCGGGCGCGGCCAGCACCAGCAACGCCGCGACCCGGGACGGGAACGTCGCCGCCCACTCCAGCGCCCGCATGCCGCCCATCGACCCGCCCAGCACCGCGGCCCACCGCTCGACACCCAGCTGGTCGGCCACCACGGACTCGGCCCGGACCTGGTCGCGGATCGTGATGCGCGGGAACCGGCTCCCCCACGTCCGGCCGTCCGGGTCCGGCGACGACGGACCGGTCGATCCCTGGCAGCCGCCGAGCACGTTGGGCACCACGACGAACAGCTCGTCGGTGTCCAGCGCGCGGCCGGGCCCGATCAGGCCGTCCCACCAGCCCGGCGTGGGGTGCCCCGGCCCGGCCTCACCGGCGGCGTGGCTGTCGCCGGTGAGGGCGTGCTCGATCAGGACCGCGTTGGAGCCGTCGGAGTTCAGCGTGCCCCACGTCTCGTACGCGATCCGGTACTCCGGCAGCGAGCCGCCGGCGTCCAGCCGCAGCTGTCCGCCTGCGGCCCACTGCCGCCGTCCCGGTGGATCCCCCTCCCGCCACGCACCCGTCGCAGGCGGCAGATCCACAGTGGACGGTTGTGTCACAGGGCCGCCTTCGCCGCCCGGAACCCGGCCTCGAGGTCGGCCTTGAGGTCCTCCAGGCCCTCCAGCCCGACGGCGAGCCGCACCAGGCCCGGCGTGACGCCGCTGGCGAGCTGCTCCTCCGGGCCGAGCTGGCTGTGGGTGGTGCTGGCGGGGTGGACGATGAGGCTGCGCACGTCACCGATGTTAACCAGCTGGCTGTGCAGCTCGGTGCCGTCGACGAACTTCCGCCCGGCCTCCACGCCGCCACGCAGCTCGAACGACAGCACCGCACCGGCGCCCTGCGGCAGGTACTTCTGCGCCAGGTTGTAGTGCGGGCTCGACGGCAGGCTCGCGTAGTAGACGCGCTCGACCTCGTCGCGCTGCTCCAGCCACTCGGCCAGCGCCTTCGCGTTGCTGACGTGCCGCTCGACGCGCAGCGACAGCGTCTCGATGCCCTGCAGGATCAGGAAGCTGTTCAGCGGCGCGATCGCCGCGCCGGTGTCGCGCAGCAGCTGGACGCGGGCCTTCGCCGCGTACGCGCCGGGGCCGAGGGCCTCCCAGTACTTGAGGCCGTGGTAGCTGGGGTCCGGCTCGGTGAAGCCGGGGAAGCGGTCGCCGTGCGCGCCGAAGTCGAAGGTGCCGCCGTCGACCAGGACGCCCGCGACCGTGGTGCCGTGGCCGCCGAGGTACTTCGTGGCCGAGTGGACGACGACGTCCGCGCCGTGCTCGATCGGGCGCAGCAGGTACGGCGTCGGGATGGTGTTGTCCACGATCAGCGGCACGCCCACCTCGTGCGCCAGGTCGGCGATCGCCCGGATGTCCAGCACGTCGCTGCCCGGGTTGGCGAGCGTCTCGCCGAAGAACGCCTTGGTGTTCGGGCGGACGGCGGCCCGCCACTGCTCCGGGTCGTCCTGCTGCTCGACGAACGACACCTCGACACCCAGCTTCGGCAGGGTGTAGCGGAAGAGGTTGTAGGTGCCGCCGTACAGCTTCGCGCCGGACACGATGTGGTCGCCGGCGTTGGCGACGTTCAGGATCGCCGCCGTGGTGGCCGCGGAACCGGACGCGAACGCCAGCGCGGCCACGCCGCCTTCGAGCGCGGCGAGGCGCTGCTCGAGGACGTCCTGGGTCGGGTTCATGATGCGGGTGTAGATGTTGCCCGGCTCGGCGAGGCTGAACAGGTCGGCACCGTGCTGGCTGTCGCGGAAGACGTACGACGTCGTCTGGTAGATCGGGGTCGCGCGGGCGCCCGTGGCCGGGTCGGGGCTCGCGCCGGCGTGGATCTGCTTGGTCTCGAAGGACCAGGCCTGCGACTCGGTCATCGTCGTTCTCCTTGGTGCGTGGGCTGTTCAGCGGAAGGCGCCGCCTCCGAAGTTAGTCAAAACGGATCAACCATCCCAACCGGTTCCCACGCTGTGGATTTTCCTCGCTTGCTTAATCTCTTAGTTTCTAAGATACTTGGCGAACGGGATTTCCACAGTGAGGAGGAACCATGGAACGAGTCGACGTCCTGGTCGTGGGGGCCGGGCTGGGTGGCCTGTCCGCGAGCGTGTTCCTGGCGCTCGGCGGGGTGAACGTGCTGACGGTGGAACGGCACCCCGGCACGTCGCTGCACCCGCGGGCGTCCGGGCAGACGCCGCGGACGATGGAGCTGTACCGGTTCGCCGGGATCGACCGGAAGGTGCTCGGCGTCAGCGAGCGTGCCTCGCAGGGGCTGCGGATCACCGTCGCAGCGAGCCTGAGCGGACCGGTGTTCCACCGGATCGTCGAGGACCTCGGGGAGAGCGACCTGAGCGCGGCGACCGCGGCGCCGTGGGGCATGGCCGGGCAGGACGTGGTCGAGCCGATCCTGCTGGAGCGGGCGCGCGAGGCGGGCGCGGACGTGCGGTTCTCGACGGAACTGGTGTCGTTCACGCAGGACGCCGACGGGGTGACCGCGGTGCTGCGCTCCCGCGCCGGCTCGGAGACGACCGTGCGCGCGTCGTACCTGGTGGCCGCGGACGGCGGGCGGAGCCGGATCCGGGAGGCGCTCGGGATCGGGACCTCCGGGCTCGGCGCGATCGCGCAGTCGATCGGGGTGGTGTTCGACGCCGATCTCGGCGACCGGCTGCTGCCCGGCGTGACCGACCTGTTCTACCTGCAGCACCCGGAGTTCACCGGCGCGCTGGTGAACACCGACGTGCCCGGCCGGTACGTGTGCGCGGTAGACATCGGGCCCGGTGAGACGGCCGACGACTTCCCCGAGGAGCGGCTGGTCCACCTGATCCGGGTGGCGACCGATCTGCCGGACCTGGAGCCGAAGATCCAGTGGACGGGCGCGTGGGAGATGGCGGCGCGGGTCGCCGACCGGTTCGCCGCGGGCCGGGTGTTCCTGGTCGGCGACGCCGCCAAGGTCACGCCGCCGACCGGCGGCATGGGCGGGAACACCGCGGTCGGCGACGGGCACGACATCGCGTGGAAGCTGGCCGCGGTGCTCCGCGGCGACGCCGGGCCCGGGCTGCTGGACAGCTACGAAGCCGAGCGCAAGCCGATCGCGGAGATGGTGGTCAGCACTTCGCTGCACAACGCGAAGGAGCGGATGGTGCCGGACCTCGACCTGACCGGGGTGGCCCCGCCGGTCGACCAGATGGCGCTCACGCTGGGATTCCGCTACCGGTCGGGCGCGGTGCTGGCCGAGGACGACGACCTGCTGGAGAACCCGGTGGAGCCGTCCGGCCGTCCCGGGTTCCGCGCGCCGCACGTCCCCACCGCGACCGGCTCCACTTGGGACTTCCTCGGCCACGGCTGGGTCGTCTTCGGCACCGGCGGCTGGCGCGACGCGGTCGCGGAGGTGCGTGCGGAGACGGGCATCGCGTTGGAGTACCGGGAGTGCGGCACCGATTTCGACGACCCCACGGGCGTGTTCCGCGCGCGGTTCGGGTTGGGCGACGGCGGCGCCAGCCTGGTGCGGCCGGACGGGATCGTGGCGTGGCGGAGCCCCGGCGCCGCCGCCGACCCGGCCGCCACGTTGTGGGACGTGCTGGCCCGGGTGCTGAGCAGGTAGCCGTGAGTGGCGGCGCGGGAGCCACTCGCGCCGCCACTCGCCCGCCGTCGAGCCGTATCCTGCGGAAATGGTGTCCGTCCGCAGCGTGGTCGACCGGGTGGGGCCGACGTTGCTGCACGCGGTCCAGCTGCCCGACCCCTGCCCCGCGGTCGCGGACGTGGTGATCGCCGAGCCGGGGGCGCCCGCCCAGCTCGCGGCGGGCGACCTGGTCCTCGGCGTCGCCATCAACGACCCGGCCGCCGGGGTCGAGCTCATCCGGCACAGCGCGGCGGCCGGCGCCGCCGCGGTGCTGCTCAAGCCACCGGTCGCGCGGAAACCGCCGGTCCGGCGGGCGGCGAAGGCGGCAGGCGTCGCCCTCATCGAAGTTCGCGCGGCTACCGCGTGGGCCCAGCTGGTGTGGTTGCTGCGCACCGTGCTGGACGCCGCCGCGGAGGAACCCGAGTCGCTGGAGGGGGATCCCGCCTCGGCGGACCTGTTCCGGCTCGCGGACGCGGTCGCGGCGGTCGTCGACGCTCCGGTGACGATCGAGGACACCAATTCCCGCGTGCTCGCCTACTCGGCGCGGCAGGACATAACCGACCCGGCGCGCGTGTCCACCATCATGGGCCGCCGAATCCCCGACGACGTCCTCGCGAAGTTCCGCTCCCGCGGCGTGTTCCGCGAACTGTCCCGCGGCAGGCAGACGATTTTCGTTCCGGAGCAACGGGACGGCACGCTGCCGCGGCTCATCGTGCCCATCCGGATGGGCGGCGAACTGCTCGGCTCGATGTGGGCGGTGGTGCGTGGGCCGGTGTCCGACGAGCGCGCCGCCGCGTTCGCCGACACCGCGCCGGTCGTCGCGCTGCACCTCCTCCGACGCCGGGCCCACGCCGACGCCCGGCGGCGCGCGTCGGCCGAACTGCTGCGTGCCGTCCTGGAGGGAAAAGCCGGTCCGCGCGCCGCGATCGCCGAACTGGAGCTGACCGACGAACCGCACCGCGTGGTCGTCGTCGACACCCCCGGCGACGACGAAGGCCTGCGGCTGGCCTTGATGGAACGGATGTCGCTGGGCATCGGGCGCCGTCCGATCGCGACGGAACTCGGCGGGCTGCTCTACACAGTCGTGCCCGATGGCGCGGACTGGCCGTCGCTGGCCGACCCGTCCCGCGGCGCGCCACGGGTCGCGGCAGGCAGCGCGGTCAAGATCGGCGAGCTGCCGCGATCACGCGCCGAGGCGGAGGAGACGCTGAGCCTGCTGCGCGCCGGCGTGATCGAGGGGCCGTCCGGCAGCTTCGACGGCCTGTGGACGGCGCTCGCGTTGCACCGCACGGCTTCGGCGGCGGCCGCGGCGGGCGTCGCCGAACTCGGTCCGCTCGAACAGCTCCGCGAGTACGACCGGATCAACGGCACGGGCTACGTCGACACGCTCTACGAGTGGCTGCGCCACCCCGGGGACCCGCGCTCGGCGGCGCAGGCGTTGCGGATCCACCCCAACACGTTCCGGTACCGCATGCGGCGCGTGCTCGAACTCGTCCCGCTCGACCTGGACGACCCGGATGTCCGGTTAGCATTGCTGGTCCAGCTGGTCGCCGTGCGCTGGTCGTAGGAGGGTTTCCGTGTTCGAGGGGTCGGTTGCCGGGCTGCACCGCTGGCCGGTGAAGTCGTTGCGGGGCGAGGAGGTCCGCGCCGCGCGCTTCGACGGGCGGGGCATGGCGGGCGACCGGGCGCACGCGCTGGTCGACGGGCGGGAGAAGCGCCGCGGGAAGGTGCTGACGGTGCGCCAGAACCCGCCGATGCTCACCTGGGGCGCGGAGTACGGCGCCGACGTGATCGACCCGCCGAAGCCCCCGATGCTGCGCGCGCCGGACGGCCGGTCCTGGTCCTGGGACGAGCCCGGCCTGGTGGACGCGCTCACCGGGTCGTTCGGAATGCCGGTGGAGCTGCGCGCGGCGGACGGGCAGCAGGACCGCGGCCCCACCGTGCTGGTCACGTTCGAGGCGTCGCTGGCAGCGCTCGCGGCGGAGCTCGGCAAGCCCGTCGAACTCCACCGCTTCCGCCCGAACATCCACCTGACCACCGACGCCCCCGCCTTCGCCGAGGAGGACTGGACCACCGGGACGACGCTCGACGTCGGCGAGGTGTCGCTGGAGGTGACCGGTGACCACGCCGGACCGTGCATCCGCTGCGCCGTGCCGAGCTGGGAGCCCTCCGGCCGGGAGCGGTGGCCGGAGTTGCAGACCCACCTGATCGACCGGCACGCCAACAAGTTCGGCGTGATCATGCGCGTGACGCGCGCCGGGGTGGTGGCGGTCGGGGACACCGCCGACGCCCGCCCCGCCTGAGGGTCACACCTCCAGCAGCGTCTTGCCGATCGTCGCGCGGTTTTCGATCGCCCGGTGCGCGTCGGCGGCCCGGTCCAGCGGGAAGCGTTGTCCCACAAGCGGTTTCACCCGGCCGGCGGCGGCTTCGGCCAAGACCCACTCGGTGGCGGCCCGCAGGTCGGCCGGGCTGCCCAGCGGGCCCCGGTGCAACACCACGCCCCGCGCGGCGGCCTCCTCCTCGGACACCTCCGTCCACGCGCCACTCGCCAGGCCGTAGCTGAAGTGCCGCCCGCCGCGCTGCACCAGACCGAACGCGGCCGCCCCGATCGCGCCGCCCACGCCGTCGAACACGACGTCCACCGGGCCGACCCGCGCGGCCCAGTCCGGCTGCGTGTAGTCGACCACCAGATCCGCCCCGAGGTCGCGGGCCACCGCCGTCTTGCGCGAGCCGCCTGCCGCCGCGATCACCGTCGCGCCCACGTTGCGCGCCAGCTGCACCAGCAGGCTCCCCACGCCACCCGCGGCGGCCTCCACCAGCACCCGCTCGCCCGCCGACACGCCCGCCGCGCGGATCAGCGCCGTCGCGGTCCGGCCGTCGGCCAGCAACGCCACCGCGTCGTCCAGCGCCAGGCCGTCCGGCACGCGGAACGGCGCCGCCGCGTCCACCACGACGCGCTCGGCGTACCCGCCCGACCCGTTCAGGCTCGTCACCACCCGCGCGCCCACCAGCTCATCCGGCCCGGACAGCACCACCCCGCCGACCCCGTTGCCCGGGATCACCGGCGGCTCCGCGCGAAACGGCCCGGGCAGCCCCGCCCGGAACTGCGTCTCCACGAAGGTCGTGTTGGCGAACGTCACACCCACGAGCACCTGCCCGGGACCGGGCACCGGATCCGGCGCATCACCGGCGACGAGCACCTCGGGCCCGCCGAACTCCCTCAACCACACCGCTCTCATGGAGATCATCCTGGGATCTCGACCAAGGTGGAGGTCAAGGCCTTGTCCTGCGGGCACCACCCGAGCGGCGGAGAATTGTCGGCGAGGCACGATGACACCGCCATCCGGGTGGTTCACCGTGGTCAGCACCACGTCCACGGATGCAGGAGGAAGCAGTGCGCATCGCCGTCCCCCGCGAGGTCAAGAAGCACGAGTACCGCGTCGCCGTGACCCCGGCCGGGGTGCACGAACTGACGGCGCGGGGTCACGAGGTCTTCATCGAGGCCGGCGCCGGCATCGGGTCCGCCATCAGCGACGACGAGTACGTCTCCGCGGGCGCGAAGATCCTCGCCACCGCCGACGACGTCTGGGCGGAGGGCGAGATGGTCCTCAAGGTCAAGGAGCCGGTCGCCGAGGAGTACCCCCGGCTGCGTCGCGACCAGGTGCTGTTCACCTACCTGCACCTCGCCGCGGACCGCCCGCTGACGCAGGCCCTGCTGGACGCGGGCACGACCGCCATCGCGTACGAGACCGTGCAGCAGCCCAGCGGCGCGCTGCCGCTGCTGGCGCCGATGTCCGAGGTCGCCGGGCGGCTCGCCCCGCAGGTCGGCGCCCACTCCCTGATGAAGCCCAGCGGCGGCCGCGGCGTGCTGCCCGGCGGGGTGCCCGGCGTGCACCCGGCGCGGGTGGTCGTGATCGGCGGCGGCGTCGCCGGCCTCAACGCGGCGCGCATCGCGCTCGGCCTCGGCTCGGACGTCGAGATCCTGGACACCAACGTGGACCGCCTGCGCCAGATCGACCACGACTTCGCCGGCCGCATCCGCACCGTCGCCTCGAACGCGTTCGCCGTCGAGCAGGCCGTGCTGGAGGCCGACCTGGTGATCGGCGCGGTGCTGGTGCCCGGCGCGCGGGCGCCGAAACTCGTCTCCACCGATTTGGTCGCGCGCATGAAGCCGGGCAGCGTGCTCGTGGACATCGCGATCGACCAGGGCGGGTGCTTCGCCGACTCGCACCCGACGACGCACGACGACCCGACCTACACCGTGCACGAGTCCGTCTTCTACTGCGTGGCGAACATGCCCGGCGCGGTTCCGCGCACGAGCACCTACGCCCTGACCAACGTCACACTCCCCTACGCCGTCCAGCTGGCCGACCACGGCTGGCAGGCCGCGCTGCGCGCCAACGGCCCGCTCTCGCTCGGCCTCAACGCGCACGACGGCGCCCTGGTCAACGGCCCTGTCGCGCAGGCACACGACCTGCCGCACACGCCGCTGGCCGACGTCCTCGCCTGACCCCGGTGGGCGGTCCCGCGTCAGGGACCGCCCACCCCAGCACCGAACGTGTGAAGAACTTTTCAGACCAACATGGGCCCCCGCGTAAGCGAAGTCCGGGGATACCACCTAAGCTTGTACGTGGCGGCCCGCTCCCAGTGACCCCCAGGCTGGTTGAGCGGGCCGCCCCTTTGTGCGCACCCTCCCCGACACACGGCACCCGGACGGGTTGAACCGGACGTGAGTAGGGCACTATGTGCCCGCGATCAAGTTCACCGGGCCGGGAGGGGCGCGCATGCAACACGACGGCAGCGGCCGGATATTCGTGCAGAACCTGAGCAAACACTTCGGGCCGGTCGCCGCGGTGCAGAACCTGAGCTTCGAGGTCCGTCCCGGCTCGGTCACCGGCTTCCTCGGCCCGAACGGCGCCGGGAAGACCACCACGCTGCGCATGTTGCTCGGCCTGGTCACGCCGTCCGCCGGTGTCGCCACCATCAACGGCCGCCCGTACCAGCAGCTGGGCAACCCGGCGCAGGTCGTCGGCGCGGTCCTGGAGAACGAGGGCTTCCACCCCAAACGCACCGCGCGGAACCATCTGAAGGTGTACGCCGCGGCGATCGGCGCGCCGGACAACCGCGTCGAGGAGGTGCTGGGCCTGGTCGGGCTCTCCGGCGCCGCGGACCGCCGCGCGGGCGGCTTCTCGCTCGGCATGCGGCAGCGGCTCGCGCTGGCGACCGCGCTGCTCGGCAACCCGCAGGTGCTGGTGCTGGACGAGCCGGCGAACGGCCTCGACCCGGAGGGCATCGTGTGGCTGCGCAACTTCCTGCGCGCCTACGCCCGCGAAGGCCGCACCGTGCTGGTGTCGAGCCACCTGCTGTCCGAGGTGGAGCAGACGATCGACCAGGTCGTCATCATCAGCCACGGCGTCACGCGCTACTACGGCCCGCTGGACCAGCTGCGCAGCAGCCAGCAGTCGCGGGTGCTGGTGCAGGCGGCGGACGCGAACGCTCTGGTGAAAGCGCTTCAGGAGGCCGGCTTCACGCAGGTGGAGCCGACGCCGGACGGGCGCGTCGCGGTGGTCGGCGCGACGCGCCAGCAGATCGGCGACCTGGTCGCGAAGTCCGGGATCGCGGTGTACGGGATCGAGGAGGAGCGGGCGGACCTGGAGAAGCTGTTCTTCCAGCTGACCAGCCCGCAGTACGCGGGGGCGCCGCAGCAGCCGTACGGCCAGCCGCCGCAGCAGGGCGGCTGGGGCGGCCCGCCGCCACCGGGATACCCACCGCAGCAGCAGTACCAGCAAGCACCGCCGCAGCAGGGGCACGGCGGCTGGGGAGGACAGGGCTGATGGGCCGGTTGATCAAGGCGGAGTTCCGCAAGACGCTCAGCCTCAACACCTGGTGGATCCTGATCATCCCGCTGGTGCTGGTCGCGTTCTGGATGTCGTTCGCGTGGGGCAAGATCACCAACGACTTCGCCGACTGGATCGGCTCCGGCACCGCGCGGATCATCGCCGAGCAGGCCGGGGTGTCCGCCGACGCGCTGCCGGTCGGGCTGCTGAGCATCGCGCACGGCGTGAACATCGCGCAGCTGGTCCCGGCGATCTTCGGCGTGTTCGCGCTGGCCGGCGAGTACAACAGCAAGACGATCACCACGACGTTCCTGACCGCGCCCAACCGGGTGTCCGCGCTGACCGCGAAGATGATCACCTACATCCTGTGGGGCGCGCTCTACGGTCTGCTCAGCTTCGCGGTGTCAGCGCTGGCGACGGCCATCACCGTGGACAGCGACCGGCTGCCCACCGGCGGTCAGTGGCTCGCGGCGTTCGGCGCCACCGTGCTCGCCTACATCCTGGTGACCTTGTTCGGCATCGGGTTCGGCGCGGTGCTGAACAAGGTCGTGCTGGCCGTGATCCTGCTGATCGGGTACTTCCTGATCGTGGAGAACGTGCTGGTCATCGCGATGTGGAACACCACCGACGTGCTGGGCGCGATCCTGCCGAACAGCACCGCGAACGGCATCGTCGGCGGTGTCGCCGCGGAGGCGTTCGGCATCGACTCGATCAACCTGCCGGGTGGTGTCGAGCACTGGGACAAGCTGGGCCTGCAGCTCTCGGCCGGTGCGCCCGGCCTGATCTCGTGGTGGGCCGCCGCGCTGGTGTTCCTGGCCTGGACGCTGGTGTTCTTCGTCGGCGGCTGGGCCTCCAACCAGCGCCGAGACATCACCTAGGCGCACACGCGCATAACCTGGCGTGGTGACTGTCGCACCACCACGCACTGTCGAAAACCCCGGGACCGGATGGATCCGCCGGCTGGCCGCGGCCTGCTGGCGCCATCCGGTCCTGGTCGTCTCGTCGCTCGCCGCGGCGGTGTTCAGCGTCGGCCTGCAGGCCGCGAGCCCGCTGCTGGTGAAGGTCGCCGTGGACGACGCGGTGGCCTCGCAGACCGGGCGGCTCGGCCTGCTGGTCGCGGGGCTGATCGGCGTGCAGCTGCTCATGTTCGGCACCGCGTTCGTCCGCCGCTACCTGGGCGGGCGGCTCGCGCTGGACGTGCAGCACGACCTGCGCCAGCGGGTGTTCGACTCGGTGTCCCGGCTGGACGGTGGCAAGCAGGACTCGCTGCGCACCGGTCAGGTGGTGTCGCGGGCGATCACCGATCTGCAGCTCGTCGTGTCGCTGTTGTTCGTGGTGCCGCTGTCGGCAGGCTCGGTCGTGTTCGCCGTGTTCTCGGTCGCCGCGATGCTGTGGATGTCACCCGGCCTGACGGTGATCGCCTTGATCGTGGTGCCCGCGGTCGCGATCGTCGCGGGCATGGCCCGCAAGCGCCTGTTCCCGGCCACCTGGTCGGCGCAGCAACGGGCGGCGGACCTGGCGCAGCACGTCGAGGAGACCGTCACCGGAGTCCGCGTCGTGAAGGGTTTCGGGCAGGAGGCCCGCGAAGTCGCGCGGCTGGAGAAGACCGCGCGGCGGCTGTTCGCGGAGCGGCTGCGCGCGGCGCGGCTGGCCGCGGTGCCCACGGCGACGACGTCCGCGCTGCCCGCGGCGGGGCAGGTCGCGGTGCTGGCCTTCGGCGGCATCCTGGCGCTCAACGGGCAGGTCACGCTCGGCACGTTCCTCGCGTTCGCCAGCTACGTGTCCGGCCTGATCGGGCCTGCGCGCATGATGTCGGCGCTGGTGGTGCAGGCCCAGCTGACCCGCGCCGGCGCGGAACGCGTCTACGAGCTGGTGGACGCCCAGCCGGAGGTCACCGATCCGGCCGAGCCGAAGCCGCTGCCGGACGGCCCGCTCGGCATCGACCTGGACGACGTGCGATTCGGCTACACGCGCTCGGAACCGGTGCTGGACGGGCTGAGCCTGCGTGCGGAACCCGGCGAGACGCTGGCGCTGGTCGGCACCGCGGGTTCCGGCAAGTCGACGATCTCGTTGCTGTTGCCCCGCTTCTACGACCCGCACTCGGGCAGTGTGCGGCTGGGCGGCTGCGACGTGCGGGACGTGAAGCTGGCGGATCTGCGCCAGGCGATCGGCGTGGTGTTCGAGGAGGCGTTCCTGTTCTCCACGTCCATCCGCGACAACATCGCCTACGGCCGCCCGGACGCCAGCGACGAGGAGGTGATCGCCGCGGCGAAGGCGGCCGAGGCACACGAGTTCATCTCCGAGCTGCCGGACGGCTACGCCACCCAGGTCGGTGAACGCGGCCTGACGCTGTCGGGCGGTCAGCGGCAGCGGCTGGGCCTGGCGCGGGCGCTGCTGACCGATCCGCGGGTGCTGATCCTGGACGACGCGACGTCCGCGGTGGACACGGTCACCGAGGCGGCGATCTACGAGACGCTGCGCTCGGTCACCGCGACGCGCACGACGTTGCTGATCGCGCACCGCAAGTCCACCTTGTCGCTGGCCGACCGGATCGCGGTGCTCGACGCGGGCCGGGTGGTGGACGTCGGCACCTACGACGAGCTGGCGGAGCGCTGCGAGCTGTTCCGCGAGCTGATCGCCGGGCCCGGCGAGGGTGTGGAGAACGTGCACAAGCGCGACTGCGTGGCGAGCCCGGAAACCGGGACCACGCCCGCACTCTGGCCGGAGACCGGCGAGCGGGACGCGGTCGACGAGCTGGCCGAGGCGGCGCAGCAGCGGAACGCGCCGGCGCCGATGCCGGGCAGCGGGGGCATGGGCGCGAGCAGCGCGCTCAACGCGCCGCCGACGGCCGAACTGCTGGAGGGCGTGCGCAAGCTGCCGCCCGCCAAGGACAAGCCCGCGCTGGATCCGGATTCGGTGACCGCGCCGGATCCCGGGTTCCGGCTGGGTTCGGCGCTGCGTCCGGTGCGCGGGCTGTTGATCGCCGCCGTGCTGCTGGTCGGGCTGGACGCCGCGGCGTCGATCGCGTTGCCCGCGCTGTACCAACAGGGCGTCGACCACGGCGTGCGGCCCGGGCTGCCGTGGGTGGTGTGGCTGTGCGCCGGGATCGGCGCGTTCATCATCGCGATGGACTGGTTCGTGATCGCGGCGCAGACGCGGATCACCGCGCGGGCCGGTGAGACGGTGCTGTACTCGCTGCGCGTGCGCAGCTACGCGCACCTGCAGCGGCTCGGGCTCGACTACTACGAGCGCGAGCTGTCCGGCAAGATCATGACCCGGATGACGACGGACGTGGACGCGTTGTCGACGTTCCTGCAGACCGGTGTCGCGCAGGCGGTGATCAGCGCGCTGACGCTGGTCGGGATCACCGGGGCGCTGCTGATCACCGACGTGTCGCTGGCGTTGTACGCGTTGTCCGTGGTGCCGGTGCTGGTGATCGCGACGGTCATCTTCCGGCGCCTGTCCAGCGCGGCGTACACCGAGGCGCGGGAGAAGGTCAGCGCCGTGAACGCCGACATGCAGGAGAACGTGAGCGGTCTGCGGGTCGCGCAGGCGTACAGCCGGGAGGAGCGGTCGGCCGAGGACTTCGCGTCTCGGAGCGACGCGTACCGCCGGTCGCGCCTGCGCGCCCAGCGGTATGTGGCGACGTACTTCCCGTTCGTGACACTGCTGTCCGGGGTGGCGGAGGCGGTCGTGCTGGTGGCGGGCGCGAACCGGGTCGCGGACGGGACGTTGGCGGTCGGTGTGCTGCTGGCGTTCCTGCTGTACCTGAACCTGTTCTTCTCGCCGATCCAGCAGTTGTCGTCGGTGTTCGACGGGTACCAGCAGGCGAAGGTCGGCCTGCAGCGGATCGGCGACCTGCTGCGGACGCCGACGTCGGTGCCGCCGCCCGTGGACCCGGTGCCGGTGCCCGAGCGCCTGCGCGGCGAGGTCGCCTTCGACGCGGTCGACTTTTCCTACACCGGCACAGAATCCCTCGCGCTGGCTGATGTTTCGCTGAAGGTGTCGCCGGGCGAAACGGTCGCCCTGGTCGGCGCGACCGGCGCCGGTAAGTCCACAGTGGTCAAACTGGCGGCGCGGTTCTACGACGCGACGAGCGGCAAGGTGAGCATCGACGGGGTCGACGTCCGGGACTACGACCTGGCCGGGCTGCACCGACGGATGGGCGTCGTGCCGCAGGAGGCGCACCTGTTCTCCGGCACCGTGGCCGACAACGTCCGGTACGGCAACCCGTCCGCGTCGGACGCGGAGGTCGAAGCCGCGGTGCGCGCGGTCGGCGCGGTGGACGCGATCGCCGCCCTGCCGCAGGGCTTCCACCAGCCGGTGGGCGAACGGGGCCGATCGTTGTCCGCGGGGCAGCGGCAACTGGTCGCACTGGCCCGCGCGGAACTGGTGGACCCGGACGTGCTGCTACTCGACGAGGCGACGGCCGCCTTGGACCCGTCCGCGGAAGCCACGGTCCTCGCCGCAACGGAAACGGTGGCCAAGCGCCGCACGACTTTCGTGGTGGCACACCGCCTGGCGACAGCCTCTCGCGCGGACCGCATCGTGGTGCTGGACCACGGACGAATCGTCGAACAAGGCACCCACGAAGAGTTGTTGGCAGCGAACGGCCACTACGCACACCTGTGGAAAACAGGCGCATAGCGCCATCTTTGAACAAAACCGAAGCTGGGTGGTCATCCCGTCGCCTGACACGCAACGATCACCTTGAGCCAGGGCCGCAACCCTCGCTGGGTCCGGCAGCCGAGAACACAAAGCTTGCGGCCCTGGCTCAAGGTGATATGCACAAACCGGAAGGCGACGGGATGACCACCCGGCGACCACCCCGCCAAGGTGAGACGAGGCACCCAACCCCTGGTAATCCCGGAGCCTGCCCGTCCGGCGAGGACATCTCTTGATCTTTAAACCCGCGCTGTCGCGCGAAAAGCGCCTCACGGCGCTCGAACGGTCACCTTCCGACCACCCCCGCCCCCGATGCCTGATTGTGTTTCAGTCGCCGAGCAGGCTTGTCAAGGCGGGAAAGCGTGCCTTGACAAG
>NZ_JBEXTZ010000107.1:0-27206 GCF_040614195.1 Amycolatopsis sp. NPDC006125 | reverse complement strand
CACGGTGCTCCCGGGGGCGGGCCGGGGCGCGAGCAGCTGCGCGTCGGCGTCGACGTCCTGGACCGCGAGGTCGTGGTGCGCGTCGCGGGCGACGTCGACCTGGAGAGCGCCAGGCACCTGGAGCAGGCCGTGACCGAGTCGGCCGAACGGATTCCGCCGGTGCTGGTGGTCGACCTGACCGGCGTGGCGTACTTCGGCTCCGCCGGGATGCGGGTGCTGGCCGGGTTGCAGCAGCGCTGCGGCGGCGCCACGTGCGTCCGGGTGGTCGCCGCCGACCAGCGCGTGCTGCGGCCGCTGGAGATCACCGGGCTCACCGAGGTGCTCGACATCTACCCCACGGTGGCCGACGCCCTGCGCTGATGACCGTCCACTGAGGACGCTCGTCAGGGCACGACGACCGCGCGGCCGACGACGTCACCGGCCTCCAGCCGCCGGTAGGCCTCCAGCGCCTCGTCCAGCGGGAAGGTGGTCGCGGTGACGCGCAGGAGCCCGCGCGCGGCCAGGTCGAGGACCTCGACCAGTTCGGGCCTGCTGCCCCAGTAGGTGGACTGCACCGACATCTCGTAGGGCACGCCGAAGAACGACACCGGCAGCGTGCCGCCGCCGAGACCGATGATCGTCAGGTCGCCCAGCATGCGGCCGGCCGCGGCGCCGAGCGCCAGTGTGGCGTCGTTGCCCACACAGTCGAACACCGCGTCGGCGCCCCGGCCACCGGTGGTGCCGCGGATCGTGTCCGCGGCCCGGCCGCCCGCGGGCACCACGAGATCGGCGCCGGCCCGCTCCGCGAGTTCGAGCGCCGCCGCCCTGGTGTCCACCGCGATGACGCGCGTCGCGGTGGTGGCCTTGAGGATCTGCACCGCGAGGTGCCCGAGCCCGCCGATCCCGATCACGACCGCGGTGCTGCCCGGCGGCAGCTTCGGCCAGGACCGGCGCACCGCGTGGTAGGGGGTCAGGGCGGCGTCGGTCAGCGGCGCCGCGGTCACCGGGTCCAATCCGTCCGGCAACGGGACCAAGTGCCGGGCCTCCGGCACGAGCATGAACTCGGCCATGCCGCCGTCCAGCCCCAGCCCACCACCGCCGCTCGGAATCGGCGCCGCCGCCGGATCCTCGCAGTAGGTGTCGAGCCCGGCGAGGCACCGGGAACAGGCGCCGCAGCCCCACGACCCGTGCACCGCCACCGGCGTGCCGACGGGCAGGCCGGTGACGCCTTCGCCGGTTTCGTGGACCCATCCGGCGTTCTCGTGCCCCAGCGTGAAGGGCGGCTCCCAGGGCAGCTGCCCCGCTCCGAACTCCCGCATCAGGTGCAGATCCGAGTGGCAGGCGCCGGCCCCGCCGATCCGGACCACCACCTGTCCCGGGCCCGGCCGGGGCTGGTCCACCTCCACCAGTTCCGGGTCGGACTTCCACGTCGGCAACCGCCACGCCCGCATCGCGCCTCCTTCAATTCGCCTGTCGGCCACCGTCGCCGTCGGCCTGCCGCGGCACTAGGGACTTCGAGCCGTTCGGCGTGGGACTTCCTGCCCTTTCCGCCGCCGATCACCGGCGGCGAGCCTGGAGGCATGCCGGAGACCGGGATCGACGTTCGCGAGACCCACATCGGCGCGGTGTTCCTCGTGGGCGACCGCGCCTACAAGCTCAAGAAGCCGGTGGACCTCGGGTTCCTCGACTTCACCGACCGCGCCACCCGGGAACGGGTGTGCCACCGGGAGGTCGAGCTCAACCGGCGCCTGTCGCCCGACGTGTACCTCGGTGTGGCCGATATGCACGGCCCGGACCACGAGGTGTGCGAGCACCTGGTGGTGATGCTCCGCATGCCAGAGGACCGCAGGCTGTCGACCCTGGTGCGTGCCGGGGCGCCGCTGGAGCACACCGTTCGCGTGCTCGCCCGGACCCTGGCGCGCTTCCACGCCGCCGCCGAACGCGGTCCGCGCATCAGCGAGCAGGGCTCGCGGGCGGCGATCCGGCGACGGTGGGAGGACAGCTTCGCGCAGGTCCGCCCGTTCCACGGCGTCGTGCTGCACCAGGAGACCGCCGACGAGATCGAGCGGCTGACCCGCGAGTTCCTCGACGGGCGGGACGCGTTGTTCCAGCGGCGGCTGAGCGACGGGCGCGTGGTGGACGGTCACGGCGACCTGCTCGCCGACGACATCTTCTGCCTCGACGACGGTCCGCGCGTGCTGGACTGCCTCGAGTTCGACGACCGGCTGCGCTGGGTGGACGGCCTCGACGACGTCGCCTTCCTCGCCATGGACCTCGAACGCCTCGGCGCGGCCGGGCTCGCCGGGCAGCTCCTCGACGACTACGCCGAGTTCTCCGGCGACCCCGCTCCCCCGGCGCTGCGCCACCACTACATCGCCTACCGCGCGTTCGTGCGCGTCAAGGTCGCCTGCCTCCGGTTCGCCCAGGGCGACGACAGCGCGGCCGGACTCGCCCGCTCCTACGCCGACATCGCGCTGCGCCACCTGCGGCTCGGCCGGCCGCGGATGATCCTCGTCGGCGGCCTCCCCGCCTCCGGCAAGTCCACCCTGGCCGGTTCGGTCGCCGACCGGCTGGGCGCCACGGTGCTGCGCAGCGACCGCATCCGCAAGGAACTGGCGGGCGTCACCCCGGAGGACAGCGCGGCCGCCGGTTACCGCGAAGGCCTCTACGGCCCGGAGACGACGAAACTGACCTACGACGAGATGCTGCACCGCGCCGGCGAACTGCTCGCGCTCGGGGAGACCGTCGTGCTGGACGCCTCCTGGTCCGAGGCGCACCACCGCCTCGCCGCGGCGAAGGCAGCCGAGCGCGCGGGCAGCCCGCTCGTGCAGCTCCGCTGCTGGGCGCCGGAGACGGTCACCGCCCACCGGCTGGCCACCCGGACCGGCTCGATCTCGGACGCGACGCCGGAGATCCTGCAGCACATGGCGAGCGACGTGCACCCCTGGCCGGAGGCGCACACCGTCCTGACCGCCGGCACCACGGAGGACTCGCTCGCGCAGGCGCTGGCCTACCTGGACTGACACCCCCAGCGACCGCGCCAGGCGGAGGTGGCGGAGCGGGCCGACTACCGGCTCGCCCACCTCCGCGACGGCCTACCCGGCCTGAACCCCCACCAGCGACAGCGCGCCGCGGCACAGTTCGAGGTCCTCGCGTGCCGTCACCACCAGCACCGCGGGCCCGTCGCCGGAACTCACCACCCGGTCACCGCTTCCGCCGGGCAGGGCGGCACGCAGGCCGAGGACCTCGCATCCGGCGATGATCTCGCCGACCACGCCGGGCTGGTGTTCGGCCACGCCGCCGGTGAACACGACCGCGTCGAGGCGGTCCAGGCTCATCGCCGCCGCGCCGATCTCCCGCCGAAGCCGGTGCACGTACACCTCCAGCGCCTCCCGGGCGTCGCGGTCCCCGCCGTCCCGCGCCGCGAGCACTTCCCGCACGTCGCCCGACGTGCCGGTCATCCCGGCCAGCCCGGACTCGCGGTGGAGCACGTGCGCCAGCTGCGGCACGGTGACCTCGCCGGTTTCGAGCACGTGCAGCAGCAACCCGGGATCGACCGAGCCGGACCGGGTCGCCATCGCCGCGCCCTCCAAGGCCGTGAAGCCCATCGAGGTGTCCACACTCGCGCCACCACGGATCGCGGTGACCGACACGCCGGCCCCGATGTGCGCGACCACCAGCCGCAGGTCGTCCTCGGCGCGGCCGAGCAGTTCCGCGGCCCGGCGCAGCGCGTGACGGCACGACAGCCCGTGGAAACCGTAGCGGCGCAACCGGTTCTGGCTCGTCCACGCCCGCGGCAGCGGGTAGCGCGCGGCGCCCGGCGGCAGTCCGGTGTGGAAGGACGTGTCGAAGCAGCCCACGACCGGCGTGCCCGGCAGCAGCCGGCGCACCACTCGGGCGACGTCGACCGACAACGGCTGGTGCAACGGCGCCAGCGGGGTGAGTCGCTCCAGTTCGCGCAACACCGCGTCGTCGAGCACGACCGGCCCCGGCCGGGACCCGCCGTGCACGAACCGGACCGCCACGCAGCCGGGCGGCCCCCACTCCGCCAGCGCCTCGGACACGGCCCGCTCGTCGGCGCGGGCGTCCGCCGCCTGCCACGTGCGGCTGTCCACCACGTCGCCGTCGTGCAGGGCGGCCTTCAGCGACGACGACCCGGGGTTGAGGGTCAGCACCCGCATCGCGCTCACCGGGTCCAGCGCCACTCGCGGACCTCCGGCAGGTCCTCGCCGTGCTCGCGGATCCACCGGCGGTGCCGGGTGCGCGCGTCGGCCATCGCCTGCCGGGTCGTGCCCGCCGTCCGCAGCAGCCCGGGCACCCGGTCGATCACGTCGATCACCAGCTGGAACCGGTCCATGTCATTGAGCACCAGCATGTCGAACGGCGTCGTGGTCGTCCCGCGCTCCTTGTAGCCCCGCACGTGCAGCCCCGCGTGGTTGGCGCGGCGGTAGGCCAGCCGGTGGATCAGCCACGGGTAGCCGTGGTAGGCGAAGATCACCGGCCGGTCCCGCGTGAACAACGCGTCGAACTCGCGGTCGGTCATGCCGTGCGGGTGCTCGGTGTCCGGCTGCAGCCGCATCAGGTCGACCACGTTCACCACCCGCACCGCCAGCTCCGGCAGGTGCTCCCGCAGCAGGGTGACCGCGGCCAGCACCTCCAGCGTCGGGGCGTCACCCGCGCACGCCAGCACCACGTCGGGCTCGTGGCCGGGGTGGGTGCTCGCCCACTCCCAGATCCCGGCGCCGCGGGCGCAGTGCAGCGCGGCCTGCTCGGCGTCGAGCCAGTCCGGGGTGTCGTTCTTGCCCGCCACGATGACGTTGACGTAGTCCCGGCTGCGCAGGCAGTGGTCGGCGACGGTCAGCAGCGTGTTCGTGTCCGGGGGCAGGTACACCCGCACGACCTCGCTGCTCTTGTTGGCCACGTGGTCGATGAAGCCAGGGTCCTGGTGCGAGAAGCCGTTGTGGTCCTGCCGCCACACGTGGGAGGTGAGAAGGTAGTTCAGCGACGCCACCGGGCGCCGCCACGGGATGTCCCGTGAGCTGCGCAGCCACTTGATGTGCTGGTTCACCATCGAGTCGACGATGTGCACGAACGCCTCGTAGCAGGAGAACAGCCCGTGCCGCCCGGTGAGCAGGTAGCCCTCCAGCCAGCCCTGGCACAGGTGCTCCGACAGCACCTCCAGCACCCGGCCGTCGCGGGACAGGTGCTCGTCGACCGGTTCGATCGCGGCCTGCCAGCCCTTTCCGGTGGCCTGGTAGACCGCGTCGAGGCGGTTGGAGGCCGTCTCGTCCGGGCCAAACAGCCGGAAGTTCCGCCTGCCCGCGCTGCGCTCGGCCACCTCCCGCAGGTAGCGGCCCAGCACGCGGGTCGGTTCGTGCACGCTCGTGCCCGGTTCGGTGACCCGCGGCGCGTGGTCGCGCGGATCGGGCAGGTCGAGCGGCCGCAGCAGCGCGCCGCCGTTGGCGTGCGGGCTGGCGCCCATCCGCCGGGTGCCGGACGGGATCAGCGCGGTCACCTCCGGCGTGGGGCGGCCGTCAGCGTCGAACAGCTCCTCCGGCCGGTAGGACCGCAGCCAGCGTTCCAGCGCCGCCAGGTGGTCCGGGTTCTCCCGCACGGCGGGCAGCGGCACCTGGTGCGCGCGCCACGTCCCTTCCACCGGCACACCGTCCACTTCGGACGGCCCGGTCCAGCCCTTGGGGCTGCGCAGCACGATCACCGGCCACCGCGGCCGCCCGGTCGCGGCGCCGGATCGCGCCGCGGCCTGGATGTCCCTGATCTCGGCGACGACGTCGTCAAGCGTCGCGGCCATCGCCTGGTGCATTGTCGCCGGGTCGGAGCCTTCGACGTGGTAGGGCCGGTAGCCGTAACCCCGCAGCAGGTCGTCGAGCTCGTCGCGCGGGATCCGGGACAGGACCGTCGGGTTGGCGATCTTGTAACCGTTGAGGTGCAGGACCGGCAGCACCGCGCCGTCGTGCACCGGGTCGAGGAACTTGTTCGCGTGCCAGCTCGCGGCCAGCGGCCCTGTCTCGGCTTCGCCATCGCCGATCACACAGGCGACCAGCAGGTCCGGGTTGTCGAACGCGGCGCCGTACGCGTGCGCCAGCGAGTAGCCCAGTTCGCCGCCCTCGTGGATCGAGCCCGGCACCACCGGGGCGACGTGGCTGGGCACCCCGCCGGGAAACGAGAACTCGCGGAACAGCGTCCGCATCCCCGCCACGTCCTGCGTGACGTCCGGCGTCAGTTCGGGGTAGCTGCCCTCCAGCCAGGTGTGCGCCAGCAGCGCCGGCCCGCCGTGCCCCGGCCCGGTCACGAAGATCGCGTCCAGGTCGTGCGCCACGATGGCGCGGTTGAGGTGCGCGTAGACGAAGGTCAGTCCGGGCGAGGTGCCCCAGTGGCCGAGCAGCCGCGGTTTGACGTGCCCCGGCGTCAGCGGCTCGCGCAGCAGCGGGTTGTCCATCAGGTAGATCTGGCCCGCCGCGAGGTAGTTCGCGGCGCGCCACTGGGAGTCCACTTGGGACAGTTCGCGGCCGGTGAGTGCGGCGCGTGACGGCGCCTCGGTGGTGCTCACGAGCCGGGCCGCGGGCGGACGATCATCACCGGGCACTGCGCGTGGTGGATCAGCGCCTGGCTGGTCGAGCCCAGCAGCAGCCCGCTGAACCCGCCCCGGCCGCGGCTGCCCACGACGACCAGCTGGGCCTGCGCGCTCCAGCTCAGCAGCTGGTGCCGCGGCCGGTCCCGCGCGACGACCCGCTCGACCCGCACGTCGGGGTACTTCTCCTGCCACCCGGCGAGCCGCTCGGCCAGCAGCCGCCGCTCGTCGGCGGCGATCTCCTCCCAGTCCAGCGCGATCGGCACCATCGACGGGTAGCCTGCGAAGTCCACATCGGACCAGACGTGCACCGCCACCAGGCCGGCGCCGCGCCACGACGCCTCCTCGAACGCGGCCGCGAGGGCGCGCTCGCCGACCGGGCTGCCGTCGACGCCGACGACCACCGGGCCCTCCGCGTTCTCCCGTCCGCGGACGACCACCACCGGGCACCGCGCGTGCGCGGCGACCTCGACGGTCGTCGAGCCGACCAGCATCCCGGCGAACCCGCCGGTGCCGGAACAGCCGAGGACGACAGTCCGGGCGGTGCGGGAGGCCTCGATCAGGGCCAGCGCTCCGGTCTCGGTCGGCCGGCCCGTGGTGATCGTCAGGTCCGTGCCCCCGGCTTCGCGGGCGGTCCGGACGGCGTCGGCGACCAGGTCGTCGGCCGCCTTGACCAGCTCGTCGTAGGCCTGCTGCAGTACCGCGAGACCCGCGCCGTCGAAGCCGGTGATCGGCGCGAAGCCGTGGACGATGCGCAGGGGTTCGTGGCGCTGCCGGGCCGCCTCGGCGGCCCACCGCAGGGCACGCGTGGCCTCCTCGGAGCCGTCCACGCCGACGACGATCGCGTTGCCGTTCATCAGATCCCTCCCGGGTGCGCCGCCACGGCGCTGGCGCTGACGACGCCGGGCACGGCCTCGGCCAGCACGGTCGCCACGTGGCGGTCGGTCTCGTCGTCGAACTCGTCGGCGATGTGCACCACGCCGTCGCGCACCTCCACGTGCCAGCGGTCGGGGCCGCCGTAAAGGCACAGATGCCGGCGCACGTCGCCGGCGATCTCGCTGTCGCTGCGGGCGAAGACTCGCACGATGTCGCCGCGGGTGACGATGCCGACGACCTGGCCGCCCTCGGCGATGGGCATGGCGCGGATCCGGGCGTCCAGCAGGGCGCGGCTGAGCGTGGCCAGGTCGGTGCCCGGGGGCATCGCGGTGGCCGGCGTGGTCATCACCTCGCCCACGGTGGCGCCCGGCGCGCGGTCCGTCCGGTCCTCGTGGGTCCGCGGGTCGCGGGGCAGCCGGTCGGCGACCAGGTCGGCCTCGGTGACGATGCCGACCAGCCGTTCGTCGTCGTCCACGACCGGCAGGGCGGTGAACCCGCGGGACGACAGAATCCGCGCCGCCTCCTTCGCCGAGGTCCGCGGCGTCACGGTCGTGACCGGCCGGCTCATGATGTCCTGTGCTCGCATGGGTTCCACGCTAGGAAGCCGGAGCAGGCCGCACAGCGGGCCATGGTCATCAGGAGGAGGGACTTCCGGCCCTCTCGTGCGCGGCCAGCAGCGGGGAGCGGGCCAGGCCGATCGTCCCCGCCACGATCGCGGCCCCCGCACCCAGTTCGAGGAGCACCCAGGCGCCGCCGCGAACGTTCTCCCCGAACACGGCCACGCCCCACAGCAGCGCCACGAGCGGGTTGACCAGGATCAGGCCCGGCTGGGACGCGGTCAGGCTCCCCGCGCGCAGCGTGTTCTGCAGCAGGAAGAACCCCAGCGGCGCGGCGACCAGCACCGCGTAGAACTGCCAGGTCGACAGCACCGTGGCGGACGGGTCGCGCACCGCGGCCATGACCGCCGACACCAGGACGGCGGTGAACCCGAACCACGCCCCGGCCGCGCTGCCGAGCAGCAGCGCGCGGCGGCCGCCGGCGCTCACGGCGGCCCCGCGGTGCACCAGGACGGCGACCAGGGTGGTGGTGGTCAGGCAGCCCGCCAGCCATCCGCCCGCGGGCGCCGCGAGCGGATCGCCGCCGGACGGCCGCAAGGCGGCGAGCAGGACCACGACGCCACCGCCGACGCCCGCGACGGGCAGCCATTCGCCGAGCCCGAGGCGGCGACGGCGCAGGATCGCGGTCAGGACCAGGACGAACGCCAGCTCGCCGATCAGGATCGGCTGGACCAGCACGATCGGGCCGGCCGCCAGCGCCAGGGCCTGGAGCACGGACCCGGCCACCATCGAGGTGACGCCGAACCCCCAGGCCGGCTGTTTCGCCAGGTCCCACAGCAGGCGGATGGTCAGGTGCCCGTCCGCGGGCTCGTTCCGCGCGGCCTGCCGCTGCAGGACCGACCCGGCGGCGTTGGCCGCCGCGGCCAGCACCGCCAGCACCACGCAGACCACCACAGCAGTTCCTCCCGGCCGACTGGGCCGAGCATGCGGGACGCTCCTGCCGCCCGGCCAGTGACCTTCGTCCCCGTCCGGCCGCCGTTGGTCAGCGCGCGAGTGGCACCGGCCAATCCGGAGACGCTTCCACCGCACGCCTGAGCGAGCCTGGCCCGCGTCCGTCACCAGGACTGACAGTGGCCGGACGAAGCGACCGGGAACCACCCAGCGCGCCGGTCAGTTGTCCCGGTACCGACCGCACGGAGGTTGCCGATGTCGTTCGCTTCTCTGCCCCCGGTCGCGTCCTGGCGGCACGAGGGGGCCCGCGCCGGGTTCGAAGTCGCGTTCTTCGCCGAGGAGCGTGGTGGGGTCCGGGTGGAGGGCGTCACCACCGCCACCGAGGACGGCGAGTCCTGGATCGTCGACTACGTGATCCACCTCGACGAGTCGTGGCGGACCAGGTCCGCGCGGATCACTGGCCGCAGCGGCGCCGCCACCCGGGTCAGGCTCATCGAGGCCGACGGCGACGGGAACTGGCAGGTGGACGGCGCCCGTGCGCCCCAGTTGCAGGGCTGCCTGGACCTCGACCTGGAGGCCTCGGCGATGACCAACACCTTCCCCGTGCACCGGCTGCGGTTCCCGGCCGGGCGGCCGGTCCCGGCGCCGGCCGCGTACGTCCGCGCGGTCGGGCTCGCGGTCGACCGCCTGGACCAGAGCTACTCCCGGTCGGACGACGAGCACTACGACTACGCCGCGCCGGAATTCGACTTCACCTGCCGCCTGACCTACGACCGGCACGGCCTCATCCTCGACTACCCGGGCATCGCCGTCCGGGTCCAGTGATGGACCGCGGTCAACGGTCCAGTGTGGAGTGCCCGGTCTGCCGCAGCGTCTCGAAGTCACGCAAGTAGGTCTGCTCGTCGATCTCGCCGCGGGCGAAGCGCTCGGCCAGCAGCTGCTCCGGCGTCGGCCGTTCCCGGTCCTCCGGACCTGGCCGCCGCTGCAGCGCGCGGACCACCAGGACGACAGCCACGATCACCAGCGCCCACAGCGCCACGTTGCCGATGGTCATGAGGGCCATACCCCAGCCGCTCATTCCGTTCCCGTACCAGTACATCATCGCCGGCTCCTTCCCGAGCCCCCAGCATGCGCGGCCACCCGCCGGAGCGGGACGGTCCGAGGTCGCCTCCCCGAGGGCACAAGGTCCCCAACCACGCGCGCGTGCCGCCTGATCTACGAACCGTCGTAGTAGACTCCGGAAACTGCGCGGAAGCGAGAACGGCCATGCGTTCCCACGGCGAGCACACGGAGCAACGCCCGCGAACCGCACCGGGCGCGAGCACCGTCGTGCTCGACGTCAGCGGCGTCCAGCGGGCCTCCGAGCAGAACGTGGTCACCGCGGTCCTTGGCCGGCGTCCCGGGGTGGTCGGCGTCGAGGCCAACCCGGTGGCCCAGACGGCGACGGTCGTGTTCGATCCAGAGCGGACTTCGGTCGCCGAGTTGCGGGACTGGGTGACCGACTGCGGCTACCACTGCGCGGGGCAGTCGGTGCCCCACCACGTCTGCGACCCGATGGCCGAGCCGGGCGGGCAGCCCAGCGCAGTGGGTCACGCCGGGATGCCGATGGCGGCGATGGTCGCCGACATGCGCAACCGTTTCCTGGTCGCCGCGCTGTTCTCCGTCCCGATCGTGCTGTGGTCGCCGATCGGCAGCGAGGTGTTCGGCCTGCACCTGCCGACCCCGTTCGGCGTGCGTCAGGACGTCTGGGCGCTGCTGCTCAGCCTGCCGGTCGTCGGATACTCGTCGTGGATCTTCTTCGCCGGGGCCGCGCGCGCGTTGCGGGCCCGCACACTCGACATGATGGTGCTGGTCGCGGTGGCCGTCGGAGCGGGGTGGCTTTACTCGCTCGCGATCACACTCTCCGGAGGCGGCGAGGTCTTCTACGAGGCCGCCACCGTGCTGGCCGCGTTCGTGCTGCTGGGCCACTGGTTCGAGATGCGCGCCCGCGGCGGGGCCAACGACGCCATCCGCACCCTCCTCGACCTCGCCCCGCCCCGGGCGCTGGTGATCCGGGACGGGGAACCGGCAGAGGTCGCGACCGCGGAGGTCGTGGCGGGCGACCTGCTGCTGGTGCGGCCGGGCGCGAAGATCGCCGTGGACGGTGTCGTCGAGGACGGCGAAAGCGAGGTCGACGAGTCGATGGTCACCGGGGAAAGCCTCCCGGTGCACAAGACCCGCGGGTCGGCGGTCATCGGCGCGACCATCAACGTCAACGGCACGCTGCGCGTGCGGGCCACCAAGGTCGGCTCGGACACCGCGCTGGCCCAGATCGTCCAGCTCGTGCAGGAGGCGCAGAACTCCAAGGCCCCCGGCCAGCGCCTCGCCGACCGCGCCGCGTTCTGGCTGGTCCTGGTCGCCCTCGCCGGCGGCACCGCGACACTCGCGGTGTGGCTGGCCACCGGCAGCACCTTCGCCACCGCGATCCTGTTCGCCATCACCGTCGTGGTGATCACCTGCCCCGACGCGCTCGGCCTCGCCACCCCGACCGCGGTCATGGTCGGCACCGGGCTCGGCGCCCGGCGCGGCGTGCTGTTCAAGAACGCCATCGCACTGGAGACCGCCGCGCGCATCGAGGTCGTGGTGGTGGACAAGACCGGCACCCTCACCAAGGGCGAGCCGGAGGTCACCGCGGTGGTCACCGGCAGCGCGGACAGCAGCGTCGGCGAGGACGAGCTGCTGCGCCTGGCCGCCGCCGTCGAGCGGGAGTCCGAGCACCCGCTGGCGAAGGCGATCGTCCACCACGCCGAAGGCCGCGGGCTGGACGCGCCGCGCACGCAGCGGTTCGAGAACGTCCCGGGGCACGGCGCGATCGCCGAGGTCGACGGCCACCGCGTCGTGGTCGGCAACCAGCGGCTGCTCGACCGGGAAGGCATCGACGCCGGCGCCATGACCGCGGGGCGCGAGCAGCTGGCCGGCGGCGGGCAGACCGCGATCATGGTCGCCGTCGACGGGGTCGCGGCGGGGGTGATCGGTGTCGCCGACGCCGTCCGGGACACCTCCGCGGCCGCCGTCGCCGGACTGCACGAACTCGGCGCCGAGGTCGTGATGCTCACCGGCGACAACCGGGCGACCGCGCACCGCATCGCCCGCCAGCTGGGCATCGACACCGTGCTCGCCGAGGTGCTGCCTAAGGACAAGGCGGCGCAGGTCGCCGCCCTGCAGCGCGACGGCCGCCGCGTCGCGATGGTCGGCGACGGCGTCAATGACGCCCCCGCACTGGCCCAGGCCGATCTGGGGATCGCGATCGGCGCCGGCACCGACGTCGCCATCGAGACCGCCGACGTCGTACTCATGCGCTCCGACCCGCTCGGCGTGCCGGCCGCGCTGCGGATCGGCCGCGGCACCCTGCGCAAGATGCGGCAGAACCTCGCCTGGGCCATCGGCTACAACGCCCTCGCGCTGCCGATCGCCGCTGGCGTGTTCGAACCCGCCTTCGGGCTCGTGCTCCGCCCGGAGATCGCCGCCCTGTCGATGTCCGGGTCCAGCGTGATCGTCGCCCTCAACGCGCTGGCGCTCAACCGGCTCCGCCTGCCCGCCGGTTGACTACGGTACCCCCCTAGGGTATAAATTCTCCTGTCGGCGCCACCGGGGCCGACAGGAGGAGAAGGAACGATGCGGGGTTACACCAGCGACAAGGACGGCTACCTCACCCGGCTGCGCCGGATCGAAGGGCAGATCCGGGGCCTGCAGCGGATGGTCGAGAACGACGAGTACTGCATCGACGTGCTCACCCAGATCGCCGCGGCGACGAAGGCCCTCCAGTCGGTGTCGCTGGGCCTGATGGACGAGCACCTCAAGCACTGCGTGGCCGAAGCGATCGCCGTCGGCGGCGGCACCGCCGACGCGAAGGTGCGCGAGGCCAGCGAGGCCATCGCCCGGCTGGTCCGTTCCTGACCACGAGAAAGGGAGACAGATGACTCAGCAGACCTACACCGTGACCGGCATGACCTGCGGGCACTGCGTGGCTTCGGTGACCGAGGAGGTCGGTGAGATCCCCGGCGTCACCGACGTCGCGGTGGATCTGCCCACCGGCCGGGTCACCGTCACCAGCGAGCACGAGCTCACCACCGACGCGGTCCGCGCCGCCGTCGAAGAAGCCGGTTACCAGCTGACCGCGTAGCGGCAGCCCGAGGACAGGAATGTCATGAACACTGCAGGGAAGCTCTCCGCCTACGGTGCGGCGCTCGCCCTGGTCGCCGGAGGCGGCTGGGCGATCGGCACCGCTGTCGGTCCCGTCACCAGCGAAGCTGGCACGCGTGGCGCCGAGGACGCCGCGCACGGGGACAGCCACAGCGGCACTGTCGCGGAGACCACGCAACCCGACCAGCCCGCGGGGCTGGCGTCGTCCAGGGGCGGTTACACCCTCACGCCCACCCGCACGACGCTCACCACCGGGACCACCGAGGAGTTCTCCTTCCGGATCACCGGACCGGACGGCAACGCGGTCACCGCGTTCGACGTCGAGCACGAGAAGCGCATGCACCTCATCGTGGTGCGCCGCGACACCGCCGGGTTCCAGCACATCCACCCGGAGATGGCCGGCGACGGCACCTGGACCGTGCCGCTGGCCGTCGCCGACGCCGGCAGCTACCGCGCCTTCGCCGACTTCAAGCCCACCGGCGGCCAGGCCACCACCCTGGGCGTCGACCTGGCGGCGGCGGGCGACTTCCAGCCGGCCCACCACCCGGCGACACGCGTGGCGCGGGTGGACGGCTACGAGGTCCGGCTCGACGGCGAACTGACCCCGGGACGCACGTCGAAGGTGACGGCCACCGTCACCAAGGACGGCCACGACGTCACCGACTTGCAGCCCTACCTCGGCGCCTACGGGCACCTGGTGGCGCTGCGCGAAGGCGACCTCGCCTACCTGCACGTCCACCCGGACGGCAGCCCGGGCGACGGGACGACGAAGCCGGGGCCGGGCGTCACCTTCCACGCCGAAGTCCCCTCCGCCGGCACCTACCGGCTCTTCCTCGACTTCCAGCACGCGGGCCAGGTCCGCACGGCCGAGTTCACCGTGCCGACCGCGGGCAGCGCGCCCACCGCACCGCCCGCGCCGCCCGCCACCGGCGACGGCCACGGCCACAGCCACGGCTGATCGAGGAGAACCACGATGACTTCGGATGTGCAGAACGTCCCGCGGGCCGCCCAGGACATCGAACTGGCGATCGGCGGCATGACCTGCGCCTCGTGCGCGATGCGGATCGAACGCAAGCTCAACAAGCTCGACGGCGTCACCGCGACCGTCAACTACGCGACCGAGAAGGCGAAGGTCAGTTTCCCCGCCGGCCTCGACCCGGCCACCCTGGTCGCGCAGGTCGAGGCGGCGGGCTACACGGCGACCCTGCCGCGGCCGGAACCCGCGGAGCCGGACACCGCCGAGGAGGACCCGTCGCGGCCGCTGCGGCAGCGGCTGATCGGCTCGCTGGCGCTGTCGGTGCCGGTGGTCGTGCTGGCGATGGTCCCGGCGCTGCAGTTCACCTACTGGCAGTGGATCTCGCTCACGCTCGCCGCGCCGGTGATCGTCTGGGGCGCATGGCCGTTCCACCGCGCCGCGTGGGCGAACCTGCGCCACGGCGCGGCCACGATGGACACGCTGATCTCGATGGGCACGCTCGCCGCGTTCGTCTGGTCGCTCTACGCGCTGCTGTTCGGCAGCGCGGGCGTGCCCGGCATGACGCACCCGTTCGACCTGACCATCCAGCGGATCAGCGGGGACGGCAACATCTACCTCGAGGTCGCGGCCGGGGTGACCACGTTCATCCTCGCCGGCCGCTACTTCGAGGCCCGCTCGAAGCGGCGGGCCGGGGCCGCGCTGCGGGCGCTGCTCGAACTCGGCGCCAAGGAGGTGGCGGTGCTGCGCGGCGGCCGCGAAGTCCGCATCCCGGTCGAGCAGCTGGCCGTCGGCGACCGCTTCGTGGTCCGGCCCGGCGAGAAGATCGCCACCGACGGCGTGGTCGAAGACGGCAGCTCCGCGGTCGACGCGAGCATGCTCACCGGCGAGTCCGTGCCGGTCGAGGTCGGGCCGGGCGACGCGGTCACCGGCGCGACCGTGAACTCCGGCGGCAGGCTGGTCGTGCGGGCGACGCGGGTCGGCGCGGACACGCAGCTGGCGCAGATGGCGAAACTGGTCGAGGAAGCGCAGACCGGCAAGGCGGCCGTGCAGCGGCTGGCCGACCGGGTCTCGGCGGTGTTCGTGCCGATCGTCATCGCACTCGCGGCCGGCACCCTGGCGTTCTGGCTCGGCGCGGGCGGCACGGTGTCCGCGGCGTTCACCGCCGCGGTGGCGGTGCTGATCATCGCCTGCCCGTGCGCGCTGGGCCTGGCCACGCCGACCGCGCTGCTGGTCGGCACCGGGCGGGGCGCCCAGCTGGGCATCCTGATCAAGGGCCCGGAGGTGCTGGAGTCCACCCGCCGCGTCGACACGATCGTGCTGGACAAGACCGGCACGGTCACCACCGGCAAGATGGCGCTGACCGGCGTGCACGTCGCCGACGGTGTGGACGCCGACGAGGTGCTGCGGCTGGCGGGCGCTCTGGAGAACGCCTCCGAGCACCCCATCGCGCAGGCGATCGCCGCCGGGGCCCGGGAACGGGTCGGCGAGCTGCCCGCCGTCGAAGGCTTCACCAACGTCGAAGGCCTTGGCGTGCAAGGGATCGTCGACGGCAAGGCCGTGCTCGTCGGCCGCACCGCGCTACTGGCCGACTGGAGCCAGCACCTCTCCCCCGGCCTCGCCGAGGCCAAGGCCGCGGCCGAGCAGCGGGGCTGCACGGCGGTCGCGGTCGGCTGGGACGGGCGGGCGCGGGCGGTGCTGGTGGTCGCCGACACCGTCAAACCCACCTCCGCGGAAGCGATCCGGCAGCTGCGCGGGCTCGGGCTCACCCCGATCCTGCTCACCGGCGACAACCGGGCCGCGGCCGAGGCGGTCGCCGCGGAGGTCGGGATCGACACGGTGATCGCCGAGGTCCTGCCAGCCGACAAGGTCGACGTGGTCAAGCGGCTGCAGGACGAGGGCAAGGTCGTGGCGATGGTCGGCGACGGGGTCAACGACGCCGCCGCGCTCGCCCAGGCCGACCTCGGACTGGCGATGGGCACCGGCACCGACGTCGCGATCGAGGCGAGCGACCTGACCCTGGTGCGCGGCGACCTGCGGGTGGCGGCCGACGCGATCCGGTTGTCCCGGCGGACCCTGCGCACGATCAAGGGCAACCTGTTCTGGGCCTTCGCCTACAACGTGGCGGCCCTGCCGCTGGCCGCCGCCGGCCTGCTCAACCCGATGATCGCGGGCGCCGCGATGGCGTTCAGCTCGGTCTTCGTGGTCAGCAACAGCCTGCGGCTGCGTGGTTTCCGCGGCACCACCACCCACGCGGGCGAGGGCATCGCGCGGCGGGCGGCGGAGGAACCGGTCGCGGTCGGCTGACCGGGGACGGAGACCGCGGCCGGCGGGCGCCGGCCGCGGTCCTTCGCTGCGGCGCATCTCGTCAGCGCCACCCCGGCGAGAACTCAGACCAGCCCGAGCAGGCACGCCGTCAGGGCGGCGGAGATCGTCAGGGCCGCGCCCACGACGAACGGCAGCAGCGCCGCGATGACGCCGGCCGCCCCACGGACAGCCAGGCGGCGCACTCCCCCGGACGGCACTCCGCCCCAGTCCAGACGCGCGAGCCGCACGTCCACCGCGTCCCGCGCCATGGCCAGCGCGATCGCCGGCGTACCGCAACCGGACACCCCCACCAGCGCCGAGCGCACCGCGCGCGGCCCGCACCGGCGGGTGGCGGTGACGTCGGCGGCGAGCTCCACCAGTTCCCGCAGCGCGGCGGGCGCTTCGCGGAGCAACGGCAGGAACGGCAGGGCCGTGCGGAGCGCGTCGGCGAGGGCGACCAGCTGGTGGTGCCGCCCGGCCAGATGCGCGCGCTCGTGCACCAGCACCGCGGCCACGGCGTCGCGGTCGAGGTGGCGGCGCAGCCCTTCGGTGGCGACGACGACGCCCCGCCGTCCGCCGAGGCTGAACGCCAGCGGCCGGTCGTGCGCCAGCCACACCGTGGCCTCACCGTCCGCGCGCCCCGCGAGCCGCAACGCGGCCAGGTGCTCCCGCCGGAGCCGGGCGCGCCACCGGATACCGCGGGCGCCGACGACGAGCAGGCGGCAGGCGGCGGCCCCGAGCAGCGCGAGCCCCAGCGCGCCGCCGGCCTGTTCGACCGCGGGCGGCGAGCCGTGCTGCAGCGCGTCCCAGCAACCGGTGATCGCCGCGAGCAGCGGGCCGAACGAGCCGTGGGACGGCAGGAGCAGCAGCATCACGCCCGCGACGGCGGCGAGCGCCACACCGAACGCGGACAGCACCCAGCACAGGATCAGCAGCACCGGGTCACGGCGCCGCAGGTCGCGCGCCCGCAGCCACCGCGGCATCCACCAGCTCGCCGACACCGCGCCGGCGAGCAGGGACAGGGCGACGATCACCGCTTCCGTGCCTTCCGGCGCAGGCCCTTGCGCAGGACGTCGACTTCCTCCTCGGACGCCGACTGCGCGAAGTGCAGCAGCACCGCCTCGGGGTCGCCGGAGGAATCCAGGATGGTCCGCAGCGCGCGGGCGGCCGCCTCCTCCCGGCTGAGCGCGGGCTGGTAGCGGTAGGCCTTGCCGTCGAGCGCACGCTCGACCCAGCCCTTGCGGTGGAGGTTGTCGAGCACAGTCATCACGGTCGTGTAGGCCAGCTGCCGCGGGGTGCTGAGCCGTTCCAGGACCTCCCGGACCTTGACCGGCTCCGCGACGCGCCACAGCACGTCCATGACCGCGGACTCGAGGTCGCCGAGACCGAACATGCCCACCTCCGCTCCGCCACCGGGAGCGTCCACGATAACCGGCCGTCCGGGCGCCTGTGAGGAGGACGGTTGCCTGTTCCTACTACCTCACCTAGTATCAGCCGCGCGGTGATCGCGTTTCACGACGCGCACCCGCGTGCACGGGCCCCCTCCCGGTGCACGCCCCGCGCGGGTGCGGGGCGTGGCTCGTTCCGCCCCCGCACCCGACCAGGTCCAGTGTGGACTTTCCCACCACAGCGCGCACCCGTCACACCTCCGGTCCACGAGACTTCCCACTGGCGATCTCGATACCCCCCGGGGTACCGTGGACGGCAACGGAACCGAGGAGGTCCACCGATGTGTCGTCGTGTGACGTGTTCGCGGTGCGGCAAGGCCACCTACGCCGGGTGCGGCCAGCACGTGGAAGAAGTGCTCGCCGATGTGCCAGCCGGGCAGCGCTGCCGGTGCGAGCCAGAGCCGGAGAAGCCGGGCGGGGCGTTGCGGCGCCTGTTCGGGCGATGAGCGCGCGGAAGGCGGTGGCCTGATGGAGATGGGACCCGAACTGACCGGCGACGCGCTGGTGCGGCTGCGCCGCGCGCGGGGACAGCTGGCCGCGGTGATCAGCATGATGGAAAACGGCGGGGACTGCCAGGAGGTGCTCACCCAGCTGGCCGCGGTGTCCCGCGCGCTGGACCGCGCCGGGTTCAAGATCGTCGCCAGCGGGATGCGGCACTGCCAGGCCGCACGCGACCGCGGGGAGGAACCCCCGATGACCGAAGCCGAGCTGGAAAAGCTGTTCCTGGCCCTGGCCTGACCCCCCGGCGCCGTTTCCGCGGCGCCGCGATGTCTGCGACACATACCCCCCGGGGTACCAACCAGGCCGAACCGAAGGAGAAAGGCCATGCTGGATGTACGGGTGATCGAGACGTCGTCGCTGGGCGACCGCAGTTACCTCGCCCACGACGGAGAACTCGCGGTGGTGGTGGACCCGCAACGCGACATCGACAGGATCGCCGCACTGGCGGGCCGGCTCGGGGTCCGCGTCGCGTGGGTGCTGGAAACCCACGTGCACAACGACTACGTCTCCGGCGGGCTGCACCTGGCCCGGCTCACCGGGGCGCGCTACGGGGTCTCCGCGGCCGACGACGTGCCGTTCGAGCGCGTTGCCGTGCGCGAGGGGGACGTGATCGAAGTGTCCGGACGGATGCGGATCCGGCCGGTCGCCACCCCCGGCCACACCTTCCACCACCTGTCCTACGTCCTCGACGGGCCGGACGGGCCGGCGGGCGTGTTCACCGGCGGGTCCCTGCTGCTGGGCACCACCGGCCGCACCGACCTGCTCGGCCAGGACCACGCGCACGAACTGGCCCGCCACCAGCACTCGTCCGCCCGCCGCCTCGCCGACCTGCTGCCCGACGGCGCGGCCGTGTGGCCCACCCACGGGTTCGGCAGCTTCTGCTCGGCCGGGCAGGCCGAGGGCGAGGCCTCCACGATCGGCCGCGAACGGCGGCACAACCCGGCGCTCACCCTGGCCGAGGGCGAGTTCGTCGAGCAGACCCTGGCCGGCCTGGACGTCTACCCGGCCTACTACGCCCACATGGGGCCCCGCAACGCCGCCGGACCCGATCCCATCGACCTCACCCCGGCCCGCACCGCCGGACCGGACGAACTGCGGCGGCGGATCGACGACGGCGAATGGGTGGTGGACCTGCGCTCCCGCAAGGCGTTCGTGCACTCGCATCTGGCCGGCACGGTGAGCCTCGGCCTCGACGGGCCGATGGCGACGTGGCTGGGCTGGCTCATCGACTGGGGCGCGCCGATCACGCTGCTCGGCGAGACCCCGGAGGACGTCGCGCAGGCTCAGCGGGAACTGGCCCGCATCGGCATCGATCGGCCAGCCGCCGCGGCCAGTGGCGGGCCCGAGGAGTGGGCGGGCGGCCGGTCCGGCTTGCTGGCGAGCCTGCCCGCGGCGACGTTCGCCGACCTGGCCGCCGCGCTCCGGCACGGTCACGCTGGCGCCTACCCGCCGCCCGCGGTGGTGCTGGACGTCCGCCTGCCACACGAGTGGCGGGACGGCCACGTGCGCGGCGCCGTCCACATCCCGCTGCCCGAACTCCCCCACCGGATCGGCGAAATCCCCGCCGGGCCGGTGTGGGTGCACTGCGCCAGCGGCTACCGCGCCACTGCCGCGGCCTCGCTGCTCGCCAGGGCCGGGCGGAGCGTGGTCCTCATCGACGACGTCTTCACGGGTGCCGCCGACGCCGGCGTGCCCATGGCGGCCTGACCCGTGCTCGCCACCGTCGCGCTGCCCGAACTCGCTCCAGGCCCGGTGTGGGTGCACCGCGCCAGCGGCTATCGCGCAACCGCCGCCATGCCGATGGCGGGATGACCTGTGCTCGCCGTCGTCGCGCTGGCCGGGCTGCTCATCGGGGTGGCGCTGGGCGCGCTCGGCGCGGGCGGGTCGATCCTCGCGGTGCCCGCCCTGGTCTACCTCGCCGGGCAGCCTCTCGCCGCCGCCGTCCCCACCGCGCTGATCGTGGTCGGGCTGTCCTCCGCGGCCGCGGTGGCGCCCCGGTTGCGGGCCGGCGTGGTGCGGTGGCGGGTCGCGCTGGTCTTCGGCGCGGCCGGCGTCCCCGCCGCCTTCGGGGGCGCCGCACTGGGCCGGTCGCTGTCGCCGCGGCTGCTGATGCTCGGGTTCGCCATGCTGATGGCGGTCGTCGCCGTGCGCATGCTGCGGGAGCGCGCGGGCGCCGGCGGCGCGTGCCGCACCACGAGCGGGGGCGTCAACTGGCGCACCTGCCTGCCCTCCGCCGTCGGCACCGGCGCCGTCGTCGGCCTGCTGACCGGGTTGTTCGGGGTCGGCGGCGGGTTCCTCATCGTCCCCGCGCTGACCCTGCTGCTCGGCCTGGACGCGGCCGCGGCGGTCGCGACCTCGCTGGTCGTCATCGTGATCAACTCGGCGGCCGGGCTGGTGGCCCACGCCGGAGCTCCCGTCGACTGGGGCGTCACCGCCGTGTTCGCAGTGACGGCCGCGATCGCCGCGGTCGCGGGCGGGCGGCTGACGCGCCGCCTGCCGGCGAAGCTGGTCCGGCGGGCGTTCGCCGTGGTGGTCCTGCTGGTGGCGGCCGGGCTCGCCGTGGCGGTCACGGTCGCCCCGGACTCCCTGCCGGTGAGCTGACGCCGCTCGCGGGGTGGTCCGGAAAACGCCCGAGCAGGCCGGCCACCTCACCGTCGGACACCTGCCCGAACCGGTGGTACCACTGGCCCACCGCGGTGAACCCGGCCGGCGCCGCCAGGCACACGACCTCGTCGGCGTCGCGGCGGAGAGCGGCGATCGCGCCCGGCTCCCCCACCGGCACGGCCAGCACCACACGCGCCGCGCCGAGCGCCCACGCGACCTGGCACGCGGCGCGGGCCGTGGCACCGGTCGCCACCCCGTCGTCGACGATGAGCGCCGTCCGGCCCGCCAGGTCGATCCGGCCTCGCCCGGCGCGGAACGCCTCCACCCGGCGCCGCAACTCGGCGCGCTCGGCCCGCTCGACCGCGGCCAGCTCCCCGGCGCTCACCCCGGCCCGACGCACGATCTCGCCGTTGACCACGCGCACCCCCTCCTCGCCGATGGCGCCCATCGCGAGCTCCGGCCGGCAGGGCACGCCGAGCTTGCGGACCACGACGACGTCGAGGGGCGCGCGCAGCGCCCGCGCGACCTCGAACGCGACCGGCACCCCACCCCTCGGCAACCCCAGCACCACGACGTCTTCCCCGCGCAAGGCCATCAGCCGCTCCGCCAGCGCTCGTCCGGCATCGCTCCGGTCGGTGAATCTCATCGCTGCCTCCACTCCGGCGGTCACGTCCCGAGCCTGGAACCCGGCAGGGCCCACCGTCGTCACGGGGCCTGACGAAAGTCCTCGCCATCGGGGCGGAAATGCCACGGGGAACCGGGAACTCCGGCTGTGTCGGCAGCCGGGCCGCGGCGAGCAGGCTGGGCGGAAGCACCCGACGAGAGGAAGGACCGGGACGATGTCCAGCCCCGTCACCACCGCAAAGCCCGCACCCGACCGCTACCCCGACCTGGCCGACCGGCGGCTCGCGGCCACGATGACCGCCGAAGACCACGCCGAGGACCGCGGGCTGGACCCGTTCGAGCGCACGACCTGCCGGACCCACCGCCGCTGGCTGCACCAGTGCGTCGCGTCGCCACAGCACGTCGTGGTCGTCACCGGGCACCGCTGGTGCCGCGACTGCGCCTGCGCCCTGACCGTGCTCGTGGACGAGCTCACCGGCGACGTCCGCCTGACCTGCCCGCGCTGCCGCACCACACCCGACAACCGCGTCACCCGGCAGCTCGTCCGCGCCTGCCGGGGCAGCCTGGCCGCCGCGGCCGAAGGCCGGGACCGGACGCGAACGCCCTGAAGGAGACGCGATGCCCGCCCACGAACCACTGCCCCAGCCGGCCGCCTGGCGGGCCGTCGGCGCCTGCGCCGTCGAGACCGCGCGGATGCTCGCCCGCCGCGAAATCCACCTGCCGCGACGCCACGTCGGCGAACGGCTCACCTTCGCCGACGGCAGTTCCGGTGTCGTGTACCGCGAGACCACAGTGGACAGTCCGCCCGGGGACCCGTGCGTCCTCGTCGTCACCTTCCGGCTGCGGTGGGTGCGCGGCCGCGGCCACACGCTGTTCCGCTGGGAAAGCCTGCTGAACACGCCCCTGTTCGTGGGGTTCCCCGGTTTCACGTCCAAGCTGTGGCTGGCCCACGACGACCGCGGCCGGTACCGCGGGGTGTACGAATGGGACGGTCCGGAACGGGCGGAGCACTACGCCCGGTCGCTGTGGCGCGTGCTCGCGCTGGTCAGCGTTCCGGGCTCCATCGACTACGTGGTGCTGCCGGGGCAGCGGCGCGACGACGTGCTCGCCCACCCCGGGCAGCTGGGCGCCCCGGCCGAGCGGGAGTCCTGGTGGCGGCCGGTCCCGGCCGCCTGAGCGCGGACGTCCTCGTCGCCGGCGCCGGGCCCACCGGGCTCACGGCCGCGCTGATGCTGCACGACCACGGCGCGGCGGTGCGGATCGTCGACCGGCGGCCCGCGGCGTTCCGGCCCTCGCGCGCGATGATCGTGCACCCCCGTACCCTGGAGGTGCTCCGGCCGCTCGGCGTGACCGGCGCGCTCCTGGACCGCGGGGACCGGTCCCCCGAAGCCGAGCTCCACCTGGGCCGCCGCCGGGTACGGGTGCGGCTGAACGCCCTCGACCTGCCGGACACCGCCTTCCCGCACCTCACGCTCCTGCGTCAGATGGACGTCGAGGACGTCCTCCTCGGCGCGCTGGCCCGGCGCGGCGTGCACGTCGAGCGCGGCACCGAGCTCGCCGATTTCCGGCCAGTGCCCGGCTCCGTGACGGCGACCCTGCGCTCGGCGGCGGGCGCGCGGGAGGAGCGGTACCGGTTCCTCGCGGGGTGCGACGGTCAGGCGAGCACGGTGCGGGCCCGGGCCGGCCTGGGCTGGCCCGGCGGCCCGTACCGGGAGGACGTGGTGCTGGCCGACCTCGACCTCGACACCGGCCTCACGCCCGGCGTCGCGCACGTCGTGGCCGGCCGGGAGGGACTGCTGATGCTGTTCGCGCTCGGCGAAACCGCCGGGTGGCGCCTCCTCGCGACGCGCCCGCACGGCGCCGCCGCCGATCCGCGGGACCTGCTCGCCGGCGCCGGCCTGGACGTGCGGGTGCGGAACGTGGCGTGGTCGTCGCGGATCCCCCTGCAGCACCGGCTCGCCACCGGATTCCGCGCGGGACCGGTGTTCCTGGCCGGCGACGCGGCCCACGCGCACTCGCCGGCCGCCGGGCAGGGCATGAACACCGGCATCCAGGACGCGGTCAACCTGGGGTGGAAACTCGCCTACGCCGCCCGCCACGAGGAGGACCTCCCGGCGCTGCTCGGGTCCTACGAGCAGGAGCGCCGCCCGGTGGCGAGGCAGGTGCTGGCGCTGACGCACCTGGTCTTCTGGGCGGAGGCCGGGACCGGTCCGGTGCCCGCGTTCCTGCGCGGCACCCTGGCACCGTTGGCCGCGCCGGTCATTCCCGTGGCGATGAACCGCCGCCGCCTGGTCGCGACGCTCGTCCGGACGTTGTCGCAGCTGCGGGTGAACTACCGGTCGAGCCCGCTGTCCGAGGGGATCGGCGCCCCGCGGCCGGGCGACCGCCTGCCCGACGAGACCGTGCGGTGCGCGGGGCGGGACGTCCGGCTGCACGAGCTCACCGCCGCGCCCGGCATACACGTGCTCCTGCACCGCGACGCCCGCCTGCCGAAGGTGTCCGGTCGCGCCACCGTCCACCGCCTACCGGACAGACCGGGCCGGACGATCATCGCCGTCCGGCCCGACGGCCACGTGGGTTTCCGCGACACCGACCCCGCCCGGCTCACGGGGTGGCTCGACCTGATCGGCGCGCCCGGCGGCTAACGACCGCCCTCGCGCACCCTGGTGGCGAGCACCGCCGCCTGGGCGCGGCGCCGCAGTCCGAGTTTGGCCAGCAGGTGCGAGACGTAGTTCTTCACGGTCTTCTCCGCGAGGAACATGCGCCGTCCGATCTGCGCGTTGGTGAGACCTTCCCCGAGCAGGTCCAGGATCTCGCGCTCCCGGCCGGTCAGGCCCGCCAGTGGCCCCTCGTCCCGGACGTTCCGGCGCAGCCTGTTCATCAGGGTCGCGGCCGCCCGGGTGTCCAGCAACGAACGTCCAGCGCCGACGTCGCGGACGGCGTCGACCAAGCCCGCGCCCCTGATGTCCTTGATGACGTACCCGCCCGCCCCGGCGAGGATGGCCTCCAGCATGGCCTCCTCGTCGGTGTAGGAGGTCAGGATGAGGACGTTGAGCCCGGGCAGCCGGGAGCGCAGCTCGCGGCACAGTTCGATGCCGTTGCCGTCGGGCAGGCGCACGTCGAGGACGGCGACGTCGGGGCGCAGCGCCGGGATGCGGGCCAGCGCCTCGGCCGCGGTCGTGGCCTCACCCACGACCGCGAGGTCCGGGTCGCTGCCGAGCAGGTCGGCGGCGCCGCGCCGGACCACTTCGTGATCGTCGACCAGGAACACCGAGATCATCGCCGCCCTCCCCGAACGAGTCGATGTCCGAAGGTCAGGCCTTCGAAGTACCGGCGAGGCGTGGCGAAGGTCCCCTTCGCCAGGGACCAAAGTCACCTGGCGAGGGGACCTCCGCGCCGCGCCCTTCGGTCAGTAGTAGGTGACCGTCACCGCTCCGGTCGTGGCGTTCCAGGTGATGAAGCCGCCCCGGAAGTCGCTGCGCCGGCCGGTGCTGATGCCGTACTCGTCGCTCACCGGCAGGCCGAGGCGGCTGCCCGTGCCGCCCACGGCGATGTACCGCGACAGGATCGACCCGTGCACCTCGTGCGCGGCGGTCGCCGCCGACCAGTACACGTTGCCGCCCTGGAACTGCGACGCCCGGCCGCCCGTGACGGCCACCTCGTCGGACACTGGGTAGCCGAGGAAGCCGGTCTCCCAGCCCAGTGACGCCCACTTGTCGCGGATCGCGCCGTAGACGGTGTGCGGCCCGGTCGGCGGGCTCCAGTAGATCGAGCCGCCCTGGAAGTGGTTGAACCGGCCGATCCGGTCCGGCGTGGTGGTCTCGTCGGTGCGCGGGAACCCGAGGAACGACGTCACCGACCCCATCCCGAAATACTTGCCGCCGATCGCGCCGTGCACCTCGAACGTGCCGATGTCGTTGCGCCAGTAGATCCGGCCGATGTCGAACCACTGCACCGCGCTGGTGCCGCTGGTGGTGGCCACCATTTCCCCGGTGCGCGGCACGCCCAGTACCGACCGCTGGGCGCCCAGAGCGGCGTACTTCGCGCCGATCAGGCCCTTCGTCACCGACCGGTACGGGTCGGTGAAGCCGTACCCCATGCCGCGCAGCGTCGAGATGATCGACGGCAGCGCGGCGGTGTCGGTGGAGTCGTCACCGAGGTGCATCAGGATCGTCCCGCCGGGCACCGTGTACTGGCGCACCCGCGCCAGGATCGTGTCCAGGCTCGCGCCCTGGTAACCGGTGGTGTCGTAGGTCCAGTCGTAGTTGACGTAGTACCCGCGGGCGGCCAGGTCGCGGTTGACCCCCGCGTCCAGGTAACCGTCGCGGTAGGGCGCGCGGAACCAGCCCGCCGAGGTGAAGCCCAGGCGGTTGTAGGCGGCCTCGGCGCGGTCCAGCTGGCTCCACCGGGAGGCCTGCGTCTCCTGCGTGAAGTAGGGGTGGTCGTAGCTGTGGTTGATCAGCTTGTGCCCGGCGGAGATCAGCGCCCTGGTCTGGTCGGGGTACTTCTCGACGTACCGGCCGGTGAGCGCGAACGCGGCGGTGATCCCGTTCTCCCGCAGGATGCGCAGGACCTCGCCGGGGTTGCCGGCGCTCCACCAGTCGGCGTCGAAGGTGAGCGTCACGTTCTTGGTGGTGGTGTCGTAGGCACGCGTGAACACGTTCGCGGACGCGGGCGGGGCGTCCACGGCCGATGCGGTCAGCGGCACGGCGAGGGCGGCGGCCGCCGCCAGCACCGCCGTGATCTTCCTGGTGGTTCTCATCGGATCGTCCCCTCCGTCGGAGATGTCGGTCTGCCTGGACCGTCTCCCCGGCGGGACGTCCGTGACGAGGGCATCTGGTCCCGAACGGACCGGACCAACGGCCCTGCGCCGCCGTCAGGCCGTCGCGGGTGCGCGCAGGCGGCGCAGGATCGCGTCGATGGCGCCGCGCGGGGCGCCCGCCGTCCCCTGCGCGCGGACGACGCGGTCCCCCGCCGACAGGGTGGCCTCGGCGAGCACGTGGTCGGCGCGGCGGGGCGCGCGCAGCGTCAGCCGCACGCTGTCCACCGGCTCGGGGTGGTGCGAGGCGAGGTGTCGCAACTCGTCGAGGGCGTAGCCGAGCGCGGCGGGATCCATCTGGCCGGCGATCTCCACGTGCACGCCCGGCTCGCCCAGTCCGGGCGCGGGCAGGCCGCAGAAGCAGGTCGGTGCGGTCACGCCTCCACCGTCCCGGCCCGGCGCCGCCGCGGTCAGGGGCTTTGGTCAGCGCCTCGCCGGGACTTTCGTCCACACCGGCCGTCAGGTGACCTTCGGCCCCGGGGCTGGTGACTTCCGCAGCCCCCGGGACGGGGTCCGGGGCCGTACGTTCGAGGAGTACCCACCACCGGAAGGCGACTGCCGTGATCACTGTGTTCCTGGTCGACGACCACGAGGTCGTCCGCCGCGGCGTCGGCGACCTGCTCGAGGCCGATGCCGGGCTGAAGGTCGTCGGTGAGGCGTCCACCGCCGCGCAGGCGCTGGCCCGCATCCCGGCGCTGCGCCCCGACGTCGCGGTGCTCGACGTGCGCCTGCCGGACGGCAACGGCATCGAACTCTGCCGCGAGCTGCGCTCCCGGCTGCCCGAACTCAACGTCCT
>NZ_JBEXTZ010000106.1:0-27244 GCF_040614195.1 Amycolatopsis sp. NPDC006125 | reverse complement strand
GCCCGGCGGGTCGCGGCCACCGCCCCCGCCGGGCGTACGGCGCGGCGCGGGGTGCGCGGCGGCTGGTGCTCGGGTTCGCGCCAGGGCTCACCGTCTCGCCCGCGGTCCGGGCGTTCGCGCAGGCGCACCCGGGCGTCGAGGTCGAGCTGCTGCACCTCAACTGGTTCGAGCAGGCCGAGGCGATGCGTGACGGCCGCGCCGACGTCGGGTACCTGCGACAGCCGTTCGACCGCGCCGGCCTGAAGACCCTCCGCGTCGGCAGCGAGCCGAAGGTCGTGTGCCTGCCCGCCGCGCACCCGCTGGCCGCGCGGCGACGCGTCCGGCACGCCGACCTCGACGGCGAACACGTCATCGACGCGCAGACCAGGCGGATCAGCACGATCGAGGAGAAGCTGGAGCTCGTCGCGGCCGGTCTCGGCATCACGATGATCCCGCGCAGCGTGGCGCGCTACTACTCGCGGCCGGACGTGGTCCACCGGACCATCAGCGACGCCGAGGAGTTCGAAATCTGCCTCGCCGTCGCCGACGGGCACCGGCGCCCGCACCTGGAGGACTTCGTCGCGATCGCGGCGCGGGCCCTGTCCGGTTGACTATGCGGGCAGCACGTGCGTGCCCGTGCGGTCGGTGCTCAGGCACAGCGAGCAGATCGTGCCGCCGGCCGCGCTCGCCGTCATGTCCGGGCGCTCGTAGGGCTCGCCGCACACCACGCAGTCGTAGCGGGTGCCGCTCGGGTTGCCGTCGGCGTCCAGCAGCGGCTCGGTGATGCCGTCGTCCGTGCGGCGCAGGTAGTACCGGCCGCGGGTCAGGATCGCCACCAGCGGGGTCAGCACCACCGCGATCACCACCGCAACCAGCGGCGAGTACGGCTGTATCGCGTTCCCGAACAGTCCGAAGTAGACCGCGATGGACAGTGCCGACGAGGCCACGAAGGACACCACTCCGACCGGGTTGACCGCGTAGAGCATCCCGCGCCGGAACTCCGGCTGCTTCGGCGACAGCTTGAGCAGGTACTTGTTGACCCCGATGTCGGTGGCGACCGTGACGACCCAGGCCATCGCGCAGTTGGAGTAGAAGCTGAGCACGTTGTTGAGGAAGCTGAACATGTTCGCCTCCATCAGGACCAGCGCGATCGCGAGGTTGACCAGCACGAAGACCAGGCGCCCCGGGTAGTGCTTGGTGACACGGGTGAACGAGTTCGTCCACGCCAGCGACCCGGAGTAGGCGTTGGTGACGTTGATCTTCACCTGGCTGAGCACGACCAGCACGAGCGCCAGCGGGACGACCAGCCACGGCGGCAGCATCTGCTTGAACACGCCGGTGAACTGCTCGATCGGCTCGACCGCGGCCGCCGCGCCGACGGCGTCGAGGACGTAGACCGCCATGAACACGCCGATCGCCTGCTTGACCGCGCCGAACAGCACCCAGCCAGGCCCGGCCAGCACGACCGACGTCCACCAGGCGCGCCGGTTCTCGGCCGTGCGCGGCGGCATGAAGCGCAGGTAGTCGATCTGCTCGCCGATCTGCCCCATCAGCGACAGGCACACGCCCGCGCCGAGCATCACCGCCGCCGTGCTCAGGCCGGAACCGCCGGTGCCTTCGTGGGACAGCCAGCGCGACACCGAATCCGGGTCCTGGACGATGAGGAACACCAGCGGGGCGACCATCAGCAGCAGCCACAGCGGGTTGGTCCAGCTCTGCAGCTTCGCAAGCGCTTTCATGCCGTAGATCACGAGCGGGATGATGACCAAAGTGGACACCAGGTACCCCAGCCACAGCGGCAGGCCCAGCGCGTAGCGGAGGCCTTGCGCCATGATCGAGCCCTCGGTGGCGAAGAAGATGAACGTGAAGCTGGCGAAGATGACGCTGGTGATGACCGAGCCGTAGTAGCCGAAGCCGGAGCCGCGGGTGATGAGGTCGAGGTCGATGTTGTAGCGCGCGCCGTAGTAGGCCAGCGGGAAGCCGGTGACGAAGATGACGACCGCCGCCACGCCGATCGCGAGCAGGGCGTTGCCGGTGCCGTGGGTCAGGCCGATGCCCGCGCCGATCGAGAAGTCGGCCATGTAGGCGATGCCGCCGAGCGCCGAGGCGCCGACGACCGCCGGCGTCCACCGCCGGTAGGTCCGCGGCGCGAAGCGGAGGGTGTAGTCCTCCAGGGTTTCCTTGGTGGCCTGGCGCTGAACCGGTGGAGCCGTCGTCGCATCCATGACCGGCGACGCTAGGAAGCCGCTGTTGCCAACGGTTTGTCCCCCGGTGACGGCCAGGTTTCCCCGTGTTACCCGGCGATCCGCGGGTGCCTCCGGCGGAGCACCGGAGGCACCCGCAGCCGTTGGCCCGGCGGTGGCCGTTCCGTGGGGGAGTGCGGCAGCCGCTGACGCACCGACAGCCGTTTCGTGAAGGAGTCCGGCGCCCGTCAGCCCACCGACAGCCACTCCGCCGGGGAGTCCGGCACTCGCTCGGTGTCGGCGGGTTCGGGCGCCGGAACCGTCGCCGGTGCAGGCAGCCGGCGGTGCAGTTCCGCGGTCCAGTTCAGCATCGCCCGCGGGCGGTCCCACCCGGCGGCCCCGACGAGCTTCCCGCCGCGCACGAAACCCGTCACGCCCTGGGCGAGCTGCACCGTGTCGTCCGCCAGCGCGGGCATGCCGACCATTTGCAGCCGCGCGTCGTAGAGGCTCGACCACGCCCGCGGCATCGGCGTGAACGGCTGCGCGGCACGGCGGCCCGCCATCAGGTTCTCCGCCGCCGCGCGACCGGATTCCACCGCGTTGAGCCAGTGCTCGACCCGCCGCGGCACCTCGTCGAACCGCAGGTTGGGCCAGCACGCGACGTCCCCGGCGACCACGACGTCGTCCGCGTCGACGGCGAACAGCGTCGACTCGCACAGCACCCCGTCCTCGATCACCAGCCCGGAACCGCGCAGCCAGTCGACCGCGGGCACGCTGCCGATCGCCAGGATCACGCAACTGGCCACGACCAGCTTGTTGTTGGTCAGGTGCAGCCCGAACGCGTCCTTCGTCTCGATCCAGTGCCGCACCTCCGACCGCATCGCCAGGCTCGCGCGGTGCTTCAACTGGATGTCGGTGACCGCCTCGGCGATACGTGTGCCGAACCGGTGCAGCGGCGCCCGCGCGTGCCCGACCAGCGTCACGTCGCGGCCCATCTGCCGCATGCTCGCGGCGAACTCGCACCCGATCAGCCCGCTGCCGATCACCACGGCCGGCTTGTTGCTGGCCGCCAGCGCCTTCCGCACCGCGGCCGCGTCCTCGACCGTGCGCAGCACCCGCACCCGCGGATCGTGCCGCGGCGAACCGGGCAGGTGCCGCGGCACCACGCCGGTCGCGATGACCAGCCCGTCGTACCACAGCTCCTCGCCGCCGGGCAGGTGCACGACGCGCTGCAGCGTGTCCAGGTGCGTCGCGCGGGTGCCGAGCCGCCAGTGCGCGTCAAGGTCGGTGTAGGTCTGCAACGTCGCGTCCGCCGGGCGGACCGTGCCCATCATCAGCTGCTTGGACACCATCGGCCGGTGGTAGGGCTTGCGCGCCTCGTCGCCGACGATCACCAGTTCGCCGTCGAAACCCAGTTCCCGCAACCGTTCCGCGGCACGCAGCCCGGCCACGCCCGCGCCCACGATCACGATCCGGTCGCCGTCACTCATCGGAGATCCCCTTGATCTGGATGGCCTGCATGGGGCAGCTGCGGGCGGCGGCGACCGCGGGCTCCCAGTCCTCGTCCGTCAGCCGGCTCCGGTACCGCAGCCGGCCGTTGCGCTCCAGTTCGAACAGTCCCGGCGCCTCCCACTGGCAGGTGCCGAACAGCTCGCACCGCTCGTTGTTCACGCTCACGCGTGGTCCCTTGCGCAGCTTCACACCAGCTCCTCGACCAGCCCGATGCGCTCCAGGACCCGCGACGGCAGGAACCGCAGCACGGCCAGCGTCACCGTGGGCACCAGCAGCGTGATCCCGCCGAGCCACAGCAGCGCGAGGTGCCCGTTGGCGATGGCGCCGAAGAACGAGTGCAACGCGGTCAGCGCGACCGCGGGGTAGGCCAGCCGGTGCACCCACAGCCAGCGCCGGTAGGCGGTGTAGCGCTGGAGGCCCGCGGTGAGCGCGACGGCGAGCATCAGCTCGATGCCGATGATGCCGAAGCTGTGCCGCGCCAGCCCGGTCAGCGGCACGGTCAGCTGCGCCACGGTGAACGCGCCGCTGGTCAGGAACAGGAACGACAGGGCGTGGATCGCGCCGAAGGCCAGCGCCAGCGTGGCCAGCGCGATGTGCCCGCTGCGCAGCGCTTTCCGGCCGGTGATGTTGCGGACCCAGCCGGTCGCGGTCAGCACGCCCCAGCACAGCGTCAGGCACATGAACGCGTACGCCAGCCGCGCGGAGAAGGCCGCGACACCGCGCAAACCGGTGTCGGCCGTCTGCTGCGCGAGCGGCATCAGGGACTCGAGTGTCACGTCTTGTCTCCAGCTTTCAGTCGTCTGGCGGGGTGGCGGATCAGCCACAGCACGAGCACCGTCGCTCCGCACAGCAGCGCGGCCAGCACGACGGTGGTGATGACGTCGGTGGCCGCCAGGTCGAGGGCCGCGCCAGCGGAGGCGGACGCCGTGCCGGATTGCGGCTGGGGCAGCTGCGTGTAGTCGACGAGGCCGGTGCTCTCCAGCAGCGTGATGTGCCGGAGCACCACCTGGTTCGCGGCGGCGGCGAACGCGCGGATCTCGTCGTCGCGGGTGTTCGCGCGCACCTGCGCGATGACGCCGAACACCACGCCGTGCGCCGCGCGCAGCCGGTTGACGAAGACCCGCTCGAAGTCGGCGGCCGTCGGCGCGTCGCGCATCTCCACGAGCCAGCGCTGCTGGTCGGCCGTCGGCTGGTCGGGCAGGATCACGCCGCGCCGCTGGGCCAGGTCGCGCACCTGCACGTCGAGCCGCCCGTGGTCGACCATCAACGTCATGCCGACGTCCTTCACGTGCTCGTCGCGGGCGCGGGTGCGGGCCCAGTCGCCCGCGGGCATCTCCCACAGCCCGGCCTGCCGGACGCGGATCAGCAGATCGCGGTCGGCGGCGCTCAATTCGGTCTGCGCGGTCACATTCCGTGGTACGGCCAATTGGACGAACAACACGACCACGATCAGGGTCAGGAATCGTCTAGAGGCCGAACGCATCAGTTCGTCCCGGATCGCTCGCGGCCTGCACTTTGTTCCCGTCCGGGGTGACCGGGAACCACGCGTCGCCCGATCCCATCCCGCCCGTTTCGCCGGGCATTTCGTCGGGCCGGTAGCGGTACAGCGGGTGCCCGGCGAGCGTCACCTGGTCCGTGCCGTCGGCCCGGGTGAGGGATCCGACGAGCGCCGGGTCGATGCCGTGCAACTGCTGCGCCGCGGTCGCGGGCACGGGCTGCCACGTCCGGGTGCACGCGCTGTCACACGCGGACCGCGGCGGGGCGGTGGTGTCCTTGTCGTAGCGGTACAAGGTGAATCCCGCGCCGTCGACCACGATGCGGCCGAGGTCGAAGGCGCGCACGGCGTTGAGCGCCGGTGCGGCCTCCGCCGCGGGAACGGACTGTGGCGGCAGCGGCGCGGGGGAGCCGGTGTCGCACGCGGTGATCACCGCGAGGACCACGCAACCGGTGGCCAGCGGTGTCAGCGCAGGGGATCGGGGCACGTCGGGACGCCTTCCTGGAATCCACAGTGGACGGAAAAGGTCCGGGTCGCGGGGGATCGGCCCGGGAACTGTCAGCGGGGTATACGACGGCGGCGCGGAAGCGGTTCAAAGAATTTTTCCGCGAATTTCGCACTGGACTCCGCGACCGGAATACCGCAAAGATGTCCGCCGTGGGACGCCACAGCCGAATTCTCCGCACCGTGGTCGAGCCGGTGCCCGACGCGGGCCAGGACGACGACCTGGCCACCGCCCTCTACCGGGAGTTCGGCCGCCCCCTGCTCGCGTTCGTGATCACCCTGACCGGGGGTGACCGTCTGTGGGCCGAGGACGTCGTGCAGGAGACCCTGATCAGGGCCTGGCGCAACGCAGACAAGCTCGACCGGGAGCCGGAGATGCTGCGGGCGTGGCTGCACACCGTGGCCCGCCGCATCGTGATCGACGGCTGGCGCAGCCGCCGCGCGCGGCCCCAGGAGGTCGAGGAGCCCGACGCGAACTCCGTCGGGGTGCCGGACGAATCGGACAGGACCCTGGCCGCGATGATGCTGCACGAAGCACTGCAGACCCTGTCCGCGGAGCACCGGGAGGCGGTCCTGCAGACCTACCTGCACGGCCGCACGGTCAACGAGGCGGCCGAGACGCTCGGTGTGCCGCCGGGGACCGTGAAGTCCCGGATCTACCACGCCGTGCGGGCGTTGCGCCGCTCGCTGCGGGAGCGGGGGTGAGCGGCATGCGCAAACCGGCGCACACCGACATCGCCGCCTACGTCCTCGGCGTGCTCGACGACGCCGACAACGCGGCGTTCGAGGCGCACCTGCTGGACTGCCCGAACTGCCAGCTCGACCTCCTGGAGATGCACGAGCTGCCGGACCTGCTCGACGAGATCCGCCGCTACTGGCCGGAACCGCCGGTTCCCGCGCCGCGGGTGCTGGCGCCGATGCTCGACGAGGTCGCCGCGATCCGCCGCCGCCGCACCCTGGTGCGCCGGGTGCTGGCCGTCGCGGCTCTGCTGCTGATCATCGCCGGGCCGCTGGTGACGCTGGCCGTCGTCCCGTCGCAGGCCCCGGCGCCGGTTGCGGCCAGTACACCGCCACCCCCGCCGCCACCGTCGTCGCCGGGCGCGAGCCGGTTCACCGGCAGTGAGACCGGCCAGGCGCTGCGCACCGAGGTGCTGGTGATGCCGACCAGCTGGGGCGCCGCGGTACGGCTCGACCTGACCGGCGTCGCCGGCCCGCTGCGCTGCCACCTCGTCGCCGTCGACTGGAGCGGGCACGAGGAGACCGTCGCGAGCTGGACGGTGCCCGCCGGCGCGGTGGACCCGTTGCTCATCTCCGGCGGCACCGCGTTCGGTCCAGGGGACATCGAAAAGTTCCAGATCCGCACCGAGTCCGGCGCGGTGCTCGCCAGCATCGAGCGCTGAGCAGTCATTATAACGACGCGATAACGCGCGGATCGCGTTTTGAACTCGGCGGGCGCGACGTACGTATCCCCCTGTGACGGGCTCGGGGGAGCCGTTTCGTCCCAATCCCACGCCACAACCCGGCGCGCGCGTGCGCCGCCGGGCTGATTCGAGGTGAGCACATCCATGGCTCGAAACGAAGGCCGGCACCGCGTCGCACGCCGGACCAAGATCGCGACCCTCGCGGTCGGACTGGCGCTCGCGGCCGCGGGCGTCACCGTCGCCACCACCGCGGGCGACACCGGTCAGGCCGGCGCCGACGAGGTCGACCCGGCGTTCTTCGTCGACATCACCACGGTCGCCCCGAACGTGACCGAGGTGCGGCCGAACCGCCGCGCCTCCACCGGCACGTTCACGGTCGACTGCGGCCGCAACGAGAACGGCCACTACAACCCCGACAACTTCATCGCGCAGCCGGGCGTGCGCAACGGCGCCCAGCACCTGCACGACTACGTCGGCAACCTCTCCACCAACGCCGACTCCACCAACGAGAGCCTGCTGCGCGCCGGGACCACCTGCCGCAACGGGGACAAGTCCGCCTACTTCTGGCCGGTGGTGCGGATCGACCGCGAGGACGCCGAGGAGGCCAACCCGCCCGAGGACGAGGCCGAGCTCGACGCCCAGCGCGCCGAGGCCGAGCAGACCGAGGACGTCGCGCAGGTCGAGTGCCCGGACGTGGCCAGTCAGCTCGCCGAGGTCCCCGAGCACGCGATGTCGACCGTGGACACCGAGCTGGACGCGCTGGACCAGCAGGAGGCGGCCGCCGACGAGCGGATCGCGGCCGACCCCGCCGCCGAGGCGGCTGTACTGGAACCCTTGCGGCAACAGCGATCGGCGAGCCTGGACCGCATCAGCCAGGCGACCGGGCAGCCCGTCGACCCCGCACAGGCCACCTGCGCGGTCGAGGACGCCCAGCGGCAGGGAATCCCCAACGGCGACGAGAACAGCGACGGCGACGACGCCGAACAGCCGCCTGCCGACGACAACAGCGAGATAGGCGGCAACGACGGGGAGATTCAGCTGCCCGAGTCGGTGAACATCACCTTCCGCGGCAGCCCGGTGGGCCCGGTGCGGGCCATGCCGAAGTTCCTGCGCGTGCTCTACGGCGACGCCAAGCAGGGCACGAACGGTCCGCGCAACGCCCGCGCCAGCTGGACGTGCACCGGGTTCGAGGACCGGCTCATCGACAAGTACCCGATCTGCCCGGAAGGCAGCAAGGTCGAGCGCATCCACGACTTCCCGAGCTGCTGGGACGGCCGCAACATCGACAGCGCCAACCACCGCGACCACATCGTCTTCCCCGAGGCGAACGGCCGGTGCAAGCGCGGGTTCGTGGCCGTGCCGCAGCTGCGCATCACGCTGGTCTACGACATCCCGCGCGACGTCCAGGTCGCCGGGCAGTACAAAGTGGACTCCTTCCCCGAGGAGAGCCACAACCCGCGGTCCGACCACGACGACTTCGCCAACGTGATGTCGCAACGGATCATGAACCGCCTCGTGTGGTGCATCAACCGCGACCGCACCTGCAGCGAGTGAAAGAAGTCTGAACCGCCCGGCGGCGGCGGACGTGTGCATTGCGCCGGAAGCAAATTCGCCGAGAAGGAGACGACCATGACCGCGCGCATCGTCCTGCCCGCCGCCGCACTCGCCGGACTCGCCCTGCTCACCGCGTGCGGGCAGGGCGAGCCCGGCCCGGCCGCCGGCCCGGTCGCGATCCAGCAGGCGGCCGCCGTCCAGCCGGCCGTCGGGCTGGTCGCGTCCGACGTCGACGGGCTCGGCCCGGTCCTCACCGATTCCAACGGCCTGACCCTCTACCGCTTCGACCGCGACACCGCGCGGCCGCCCAAGTCGGCCTGCGCAGGCGAATGCGCCACCACCTGGCCGCCGGTGATCGCGACCGGCGCGGTGGACGTGCGCGGGGTCGACGCGAAGCTCGTCGGCACGGTCGCGCGCGCCGACGGCACCCAGCAGGTCACGGTCAACGGCTGGCCGGTCTACCGCTACGCCAAGGACACCGTGGCCGGCGAGGCCAAGGGCCAGGGCGTCGGCGGCACCTGGGCGGCCATCACGCCGACCGGGGCGAAGGCCGCCACCCCGGAGACCGCGATCCGCACCACGAACATCCCCGGCCTGGACACCGTCCTCACCGACGGCGACGGCCGCACGATCTACCTGTTCACCAAGGACGGCAAGAACCCGCCGAAGACCACGTGCGAGGGCCAGTGCGCCACCACCTGGCCCCCGGTCGTGGCGCGCGGGGAGACCCGCATCGAAGGCGTCGACCCGGAGCTGGTCGGCACGGTCACCCGGCCGGACGGGACCGAGCAGGTCACTGTCGGCGGCTGGCCGGTCTACACCTACGCCCAGGACACCGCGCCCGGCCAGGCGAACGGCCACACCGTCGGCGGCACCTGGTTCGCCATCGAGACCAACGGCTGCAAGGTCGCCGCGGAGAAGAAACCACTCGCGGCCGCGCCGAGCAGTTACTGATCCCCAGCGAGGAGTGAGTGCGGATGCCGGTGCTACGCGCCGCGAAACGGACGGCGGTCGCCGACGAGGCCCTGATCCGGACGCTGTACGAGGAGCACGGGCGGGCGCTGCTCGCCTACGCCGCCCGGCTCACCGGCGACCACGCCGCGGCCGAGGACGCCGTGCAGGAAACCCTGGTGCGGGCGTGGCGGCATCCGGAGACCCTCGTCAACGGCAAGGGTTCGGTGCGCGGCTGGCTGCTGACGGTGGCGCGCAACATCATCACCGACCGGTTCCGCGCGAAGGCCGCCCGGCCGGCGGAGGTCGCGGAGGCACCCGCGGCGCCGCCGGTCGCGGCCGACCACTCCGACGCCGTGCTGAACTCGATAGTCGTGCTCGACGCGATGGACCGGCTGTCGCCGGAGCACCGGGACGTGCTGACCGAGATCTACTTCCGCGGCCGCAGCGTCGCCGAGGCGGCGGCGACCCTCGGGGTCCCGCCGGGCACGGTGAAGTCGCGGTCGTACTACGCGCTCAGAGCGATGCGCCAGACGTTCGGCGGCCGCGGGGCCGCGGTCGGAGAGGTGGCCGGATGACGATCCACGATCCCGGAGCGCTCGCCGCCTACCTGCTCGAAGCGCTCGAGCACGAGGAGATGCGAGCGATGCAGCGGCACCTGAACTCCTGCCGTCGTTGCCAGGCCGAGGTGGCGTCCCTGCGGATGGCGCGGGCGGCGCTGGAGGTCGTCCCGCCGGAGGCGATGCTGGACGGGCCGCCCGACGGCGGGGACCTGCTGCTGCAGCGCACGCTCGGCCAGGTCCGCCGCGAACGCGACTCGCGGGTGCGGCGAAACCGGCTGGTGGCCGGGGTGGCGGCGGTCGCGGTGGCGGTCGCGCTGGGCGCCGGCGGCGTGGTGCTGGGCCGGACGACGGCGCCGCCTACGGTGACCGCGCAGGAGCCGGGCACGCGAACGGTGTCCGGCACGGACGCGGCGACCGGCGCGACGATGTCCGTGGCGGTCCGGCCTGCCGCCGGATGGGTCCGGCTGACGGCGTCCGTGGGCGGCATCCCGGCGGGCCAGAAGTGCCGGCTGGTGGTCGTCGCCCGCGACGGTTCGCGCGTCGAGGCGGGCAGCTGGCTGGTGTCCCCGGCGGGGGAGCGGGAGGGCACTTCGCTGGACGGCTTCGCTTTGGTGGCGCCCACCGAGGTGGCCGCGGTGGCGGTGGAAACCCTCGACGGGCGGCGGTTCGTGGAGGTGCCGCTCTAGATCAAAGCGCGGTGCCGCGATCGGTGCCGTTCCGCCGACCGCTCGGATGCAGCGCCCTCGCCGCGGCGCGCGCTGCGAACTCCCGGCTGGTCCGGCGCGCAGGCGCGGGCTTCCCGCCGAACGGTGTCCGGCCGATGTGCGCGGCGCGGCCAGCCGACCGCGACTGGCCCGCGGAAACTCAACCCGCCCGCGTGTAGACCAGTTCGAAGTCCAGTTCCCAGTCCCCGCCCGGATCCTGCTTCTCCCACGCGCCGTCGATCCGGTCGCCGTCCGCGGAGAACACCCCGGTGAACCGCTGCGCGAAATGCAATGGCGTGAAGTCCGCGGTCTCCCGCAGCAGCGTCCACCGCGCGCCGTCGAAGGTCATCGTGTACAGGCGGGCCACCCCGCGCGAGTCGAAGTAGTGCTGGGTGTACCCGCCGTCCCGCGCCGGGCCCACCAGCGACAGGCTGTCCGGCACCTCCGGCAGCGGCACCTCGGTGCGCTGCGCCAGGTACGTGCCGTCCAGGATCCACTCGAACACCGACCGCGCGGGCGGCGCGCCGGGGAACCCGACCTCGACCGTCCACTCGCCGACGAAGATCTCCAGACCGCTCATCCGGGCCACCCCCAGCCAGTCGCGAAGAGCCAGGATACCGCCGCCCAGGTAACTCTCAGGAAACTGTGGCACGGTTGTCTGCGTGCGAATTCTGGTTGTCGAGGACGAGGCGCCGCTGGCGGACGCGATCGCGCGCGGGCTGCGCCGGGAAGGCATGGCGGTCGACGTCGCCCTCACCGGCGACGAGGGGCACGAGAAGGCGAGCATCACACGCTACGACGTGGTGCTGCTCGACCGCGACCTGCCCGGGATGTCCGGCGACGAGCTGTGCCGCCAGATCGTCTCCTCCGACGAGCTGACCCGCGTCCTCATGCTGACCGCGAGCGGCACGGTCTCCGACCGCGTCGAGGGCCTGTCCCTCGGCGCCGACGACTACCTGGCCAAGCCGTTCGCCTTCCCCGAGCTGGTCGCCCGCGTCCGCGCGCTCGGCCGTCGCGCCACCCCGGCCGCGCCGCCGCTGCTCACGGTCGGCGACGTCGAGCTCGACCCGGCCAAGCGCACGGTCCGCCGCGCGAGCGGCCCGGTCGACCTGACCCGCAAGGAGTTCGGCGTCCTGGAGGTCCTGATGTCCGCCAAGGGCGCGGTCGTCAGCAGCGAGGAGCTGCTCGAGCGCGTGTGGGACGAGAACGCCGACCCGTTCACCACGACCGTGCGGGTGACGGTGATGACCCTGCGCAAGAAGCTGGGCGAACCTGGGATCATCGAGACCGTGGTGGGATCCGGGTACCGGGCACGCGACACCGGCCCCGCGAAGGGGTGAGTTCGCGCTCGACACGCACGCCGGTGCGCAGCCTGCGGGCGCGCATCACGCTGCTCGCGACCGGGCTGGCAGCCGGCGTGAGCCTCGTGCTGCTCTGGCTGGCCTGGACGCTGGTCGGCGACGCCGTGGCCGCGGTGCCGCAGATGCCGCCGGGCACGGTCGTGCGCGTCGACGGCGTGGACGTGGACGCCGCCGCGCTGGCCACGCACCTGCGGGACCACGCGCGGGACAAGATGCTGCTCGCCGGGACCATCGCGTTCTGCTGCGTGGTGCTGGCCACCGCGATCCTGGCGTGGACGTTCACCTCGCGCGTGCTGCGCCCGCTGCGCGACATCACCGGCACCGCGCGGCGGTTGTCGGTCGAGTCGCTGGGCGAGCGCATCGGCGAGGTCGACGCGCGCGGTGAGCTGGCCGAGCTGGCGCAGACCTTCGACGCGATGCTCGACCGGCTGCAGTCGGCGTTCGAGGCGCAGCGGCACTTCGTCGCCAACGCCAGCCACGAGCTGCGCACCCCACTGTCGGTGATCCGCACCGAACTGGACGTCACGCTCGCCGACGACCGGGCCGACGCCGCCGAGCTGCGCCGCATGGCCGGCGTGGTGCGGGACGCGACCGAGCGGGCCAACCAGCTCGTCGGGTCGCTGCTGCTGCTCGCCCGCACCGACGGCGCCGGGCTGGTGGTGACCGAGCCGGTCGACCTCGCCGCGCTGGTCGCGAGCGCGTGGCGGGCCGTGTCCGGGGAGGCCGACCAGCGCGGCCTCAAGACCACCTTCCACGTCGAGCCGGCCTGGACCACCGGCGATCCCGCGCTGCTCGAGCGCATCGCGGGCAACCTGCTGGAGAACGCGGTGCGGCACAACGTCGACGCCGGCTGGATCGAGGTCACCACCCAGGCCGGGGAGCAGTGGTCGACGCTGCGGGTGCGGTCCTCCGGCGGGCTGGTCGACCCGCAGACGGTGGACGAGCTGTTCGAGCCGTTCCGCCGCGCGGGCGTGGCGCGCACCGCCCGCCACGGCGCGGGTCTCGGGTTGTCGATCGTGCGCGCGGCGGTCGAGGCGCACGACGGGCTGGTCGCCGCGGAACCGGTGGTCGGCGGCGGGCTGGCCGTCACCGTCCGGCTGCCCGCGACCCGCTGAGTTACGGTGCTGGGCATGGTCCCTTCCCTCCGGTTGAACAACGAGATCGAGCTGCCCGCACTCGGGTTCGGGGTGTACAAGCTGCCCGACGACGAGGTCGAGTCGGTGATGCACGTGGCGATGGAGGCCGGCTACCGCAGCTTCGACACGGCGACCCTCTACGGCAACGAGCGCGGCGTCGGCGCCGCGGTGCGGTCGTCCGGCCTGGCCCGCGAGGAGTTGTTCGTCACCACGAAGCTGTGGAACACCGAGCACGGCTACGACCGGGCGCTGAAGGCGTTCGACGGCAGCCTGGAGCTGCTCGGGCTCGACTACGTCGACCTGTACCTCATCCACTGGCCGGTGCCGGGGCAGGACCGCTACGTGGAGACGTGGCGCGCGCTGGAGAAGATCCTCGCCGACGGCAGGGCCCGCGCGATCGGCGTGTCCAACTTCCAGATCCCGCACCTGGAACGGCTGATGGCCGAGACCGAGGTCGTGCCCGCGGTCAACCAGGTCGAGCTGCACCCCGGCCTGCAGCAGGCGGCGCTGCGCGGCTTCCACGAGCAGCACGGCATCGTGACCGAGGCGTGGAGCCCGCTCGCCCGCGGCAGGCAGCTGGACCACGAGGTGATCACCACGATCGCCCGCAAGCACGGAAAGACCCCGGCGCAGGTGGTGCTGCGCTGGCACATCGAGATGGGGCACATGGTCATCCCGAAGTCGGCCACCCCGAGCCGCATCCGGGAGAACATCGACATCTTCGACTTCGAGCTGGACTCGCACGACATCGCCGGGATGGCGACGCTGGAGGCCGGTGACCGCCACGGCCCCCACCCCGATGCCTGAGGTAATTCGCACCACGAACTGTTAACCTGGTGGAATGCCCGCACAGGATGACGGCCGGATGGGGATCGTGACCGCCCTGGTGCGGTCCACGTTCCTGGTGAACGCGGTGTATTCCGAATCGGCCAGGGAGTACGGCATCACGATGCCGCAGGGGCAGCTGTTGTGCGTGCTGATGGCGCGGCCCTACGGCATGACCGAGCTGGGCGCGGTGCTGCGGCTGGCGAAGTCGAGCCTCACCGGGCTGGTCGACCGCACCGAACGCAACGGCCTGGTCCGCCGCGAGCCGGATCCGCGCGACACCAGGGCGGTTCTGGTCGCGCTCACGCCGGAGGGGAAGCGGCTGGCGGGGGAGTTCTACGCCGAGACCTGCCGCCGGATCGAACAGCTTCCCGCGGGGCTCGACGCGGCCGACCGCGACCGGCTCGCCGGGCTGCTCGGCCGGGTCGTGACGGACAACGAGGTGCCCCCGGTCTTCCTGGACCGCTGACCTTGCAGTTCGTACTGCGAACCATTATTGTTCGTAGTACGAACTGGAGGGATCATCATGACTGCACCTGACGTGGTTTTCGGGTTCGGCGCGCACACCGGCGCCGACGAGGTGACCGACCTGCTGCGCATGGTCCGGCGAGCGGACGCCGACGGGCTCGACCTGGTCTCGCTGTCCGACCACCCCTACTTCGGGAGCCGCCTGGACGCCTACGCGACCATCGGGTTCCTGCTGGGGAACACGGAGCGCATCGCGGGTTTCGCCAACGTCACCAACCTGCCGCTGCGGCCCCCGGCGATGCTGGCCAGGGCGGTGACGACCCTGTCGGCGCTGTCCGGTGGCCGGGTCGTGCTCGGGGTCGGCGCGGGCGGGCTCCCGGACCGGATCGCCGACATGGGCGGGCCGCGGTTCACCCCGGGCGAGGCGGTGGAGGCCTTCGAGGAGGCGATCCTGCTGGTCAAGAGCCTGGCCGGGGGTGGAGAGCCGGTGACCCACGAGGGACGGCACTACCGGGTGCGCGGCATCGAGCCCGCGCCGGTGGCCGCGCCGCCGGTGTGGACCGGGTCGGTCGGGCGGAAGTCGCTCGCCGCGACCGGCCGCGTGGCCGACGGCTGGCTGCCCGGCCACGCGGCGGACTGGCTGAGCGAGCGGTACCGCACGTCGCGGCCGGTGATCGACGAGGCGGCGGCCGCGGCAGGGCGCGACCCGAGCGAGGTCCGCACGATCCTGAACTTCCCCGGCCGCATCACTGACAAGCCGCTGGCGAAGACGCGGGACGACGAGGGCCGCTGGATCGGCGGGTCCGTGGACCAGTGGGTCGAGGAGCTGACCTCGGGCGTCCTCGAGCACGGGATGTCCGGCTTCATCCTGTTCCCGCCGGGCCACGCCGCCCACGACGACATCTCCCTCGGCCGCTGGGCCCGGGAGATCGTGCCCGCTGTCCGGGAGACGATCGCCAAGGAGGCCTAGGCTACGGCGACTCCGGCTGGGTTTGCCTGCGCTCCGACCGCGGGTGCCCAAGGCCGGCCGCCCACGACGCCAGCAGGGCCAGGCCGTCCGCGGTCGCCGTGCCGGCGGGCGCGGTGTAGACGTTCAGGAGCAGGCCGGGTTCGGCAGGCATCTCCATCGACTCGACGTCCAGGTCGAGCCGGCCCACCACCGGGTGGTGCAGACGCTTGCGCCCGGACCGGTGGTGCCGGACGTCCTGGGATGCCCACCGCTGCCGGAAGAGCTCGCTGCGCGCCGACAATTCACCGACCAGGGCGATCAGCTCCTCGTCGTGCGGATCGCGGCCGGCTTCCATGCGCAGCTTCGCAGCCACGTCGCGGGCGATCCGGTCGTAGTCGACGAAGAACGTTTTCGCCGCGCCGGGGGCCAGGTACACGAACCGCGCGGTGTTCGCCGTCCGTCGCGGGTCGGCCAGCACCGGTGAATACAGCGCGCGGGCAAGGTGATTCATGGCCAGCACGTCATAACGGCCAGTGCAAATCCAAGCCGGCGCATCGGTGATGGCGTCGAGCACCTGCTGAAGGGCCGGGCGCACGGTCACGGCGGGTCGCCGGCGGCGTGGACCCTTGGACTGCCGCGCGAGGTGGAACAGGTGATCGCGCTCGGCCTCGTCGAGTTGCAAGGCAGAGGCCAACGCGTCGAGCACCCCGTCGGAGGCGCCGGTGAGGCTGCCGCGCTCCATGCGCACGTAGTAGTCGACCGACACCCCCGCCAGCAGAGCCACCTCTTCGCGGCGCAGACCTTCGACCCGGCGGTTGCCGCCGTAGGCGGGCAGTCCGGCCCGCTCGGGCGTGATTCGCGCGCGACGCGAGCTCAGGAATTCCTTGATCTCGGTGCGCAGATCGATCTTGGCCACCTTTTGACCGTAGGCCCTGTCCGCGGGCGGAGGGAGGTTCTGCTGGTACCCCCGTCGAGGCCCGGGGGAGCCGGCAAAACGCCTAGGTACCCGTTGCGGTCGTGGCGATGCCGCCGTCGACCGGGACGATGGCGCCCGTCAGGTAAGCCCCGGCGCGGCTGCCGAGGAACACGGCGACGCCTGCCATGTCGTCGTCGCGGCCGAGCCGGCGCAGCGGGGCCTTCGCCGCGATCTCGTCGCCGATGGCGTCGAGCGTGGCCGCCATCATCTGCGACGGGAACACTCCTGGGGCCACCGCGTTCACCGTGACGTGCTGGGGGCCCAGTTCCCTGGCGAGCACCCTGGTGAGTTGGTGGAGCGCGGCTTTGCTGCCGGCGTACGAGTAGTTGGGCGACTCGGCGACGTGGATGGCGGCGATACTGCCGATGTTGATGATCCGCGCGGGATCGTCGGCGGTGCCCGCCCGGCGAAGTGCGGGGAGCAGCGCCTGCACCAGCCAGAACGGCGACTTGAGGTTGAGGTCGATCACCGTGTCCCAGGCCTCGGCCGGGAACGTCTCCAGCGGCTCGCGCCACATCGCTCCCGCGTTGTTGATGAGGATGTCCAGGCGATCCGAGTCGCCTTTGACGAGATCAGCGAGGCGCTGACACTCGTCGTACCTGGACAGGTCGGCGGGGAATGCTCGGACGTCGCCGAATTCGGAGAGCAGACGCTGTGCCTCCGTGCACGCGTTGGTGTTGCGTGAGCTGATGACGACGCGGGCGCCCGCCTGCAGCAGGCCCCGCGCGATCATCATCCCGATGCCCCTGGTGCCACCAGTGACAAGTGCGTACTTCCCACTCAGATCGAAGAGATCCGCGTGGGTGGTGAACTGGTCGTCCGCCATGGGTCTTCGTCCCCTTTGTCGTGGAAGCATGCGGCCGGCTGGGAGCCGGCTCAACCAAAGTGGCACGCGTCCTGGACGTCCGGGAGACCCTGGTGATGCAGGTACTGTGAGACCCCCTCGCCTAGGAAGTGTCCTCCCGTTCCGGGCTGGTGAATCGGACTCGCCGGTCCCGCATCGCCTGCCGGGTCGAGGGATGCGGCCTGGCCGGTGAGCAGCACCCGCGTCGGTGACCCGCGCCCATCGATCGCAAGATGGATCTTCGTGCTCAGTCTGGCCGCGGGACCGGCCGGGTCCTTCCCCGTCGACCGCGAGCGCCTCGGCTCCGGGCGCGCAGCCCTCTTCTTCCGGGCGCCAGCAGCATGCTGGTGCGCCTGCCGCCGCCGACCAAGGACCTGGCCACCCGCCTCACCAAGGGGCGCAGTCCTAGGGCCGGATCGCCGCCGCGAGGTGTTTCGCCAGCACCTCCGGCGCCTGGGCGTGCGCGAGGTGCCCCTGCCCGGGCATGGCCACCCGCCGGGCCTGGGGCAGCGCCCGCTCGAACACCGCGAACGCCGTGCCGTACGGTTCGGCTCCCTCGTTCAGCTCGCCCAGCAGCAACGTGACCGGCACGTCGAGCTCGCGGTAGCGGTCGAAGGCCGGCTCGTGCGCGTTCAGCGCGGCGAGTTCGGCCGCGAGCGGATGGGCCAGCGGGCGCAGCACCGGCCACACCGGACTCTCCCGCAGCGCCGCCACGTACTCCGCGGAGAACCCGGACACGTCGCGGTTCACGATCTCCACCGCGCGGTCCAGATCGCCTTCGGCCGCCCGCAACGACTCCAGCGCGTGGACACCGAACGGGCTCGACACCGGTTCGTAAGCCACCACCGACCGCAGATCCCGCCGCTGCACCGCGGCCTCCAGCGCGATCAGCCCGCCGTAGCTCCAGCCGAACAGTTCCACGTCGCCGCCGAGGGTGTCGAGCACGTGGTGCAGGTCGTCGATCTCGGTGCGCAGCGAGTACCCGTCGCCGAGCGGGCCGCTGGGCGCCCGGCCGCGCCGGTTCAGCACGACGACCGGGTTCGGCAGCGCGAGGGCGTCGACGACCGGCCGCCAGGACGCGGCGTCGGCCATCACGCCGGGCACCACGACCACCGGCGGCCCGTCACCGTCGCGCCGCTCGGCGGTCAGCGTCGTGCCGTCGCGGTCGAACCGCAGGATCTGCATCGGTTTTCCTTTCACAGAACGATGTCCAGCAGGGGAACGAGGACGCCGGTGCACACCGTCATGGCGAACATGTTGCCCGCGCAGGGATGCACGCCGAGCGGGATGCGCCGGGACGCGAACGCGGCCAGCGGGGGAGCGGCCAGCGCCCCGAGCACCGCGCCGCTCAGCACGGCGGGCCACGTCGGCCCGTAGGTGAGCACCACCGCGGGCGCGACCGACACGACCGGCACGAACGTCGGGTACCAGCCGTGCCGAGCCCACTGCCGCCGGTACACCAGCACGCCGAGCGTGGCGGTGAGCACTTGCGCGGTGAGCAGGGCGGGTAGCAGACCGCTGCCGTACACCGGGGTCAGCGGGTTGAGCAGGTAGGTCAGCACCGTCCCGGCGAGCAGTCCGAGCGAGGCGATCTCGTTGCCGTGGAAGGGCGCCTCGGTGAAGTCGGCGAGCACGCGCCGCACCACCCACACCGGCCCTTGCCGCGGCACGCTGTGCTCCGCGGCGGGCGGCGGGACCGGCCGCGGGAGCCACGGCAGGCGGCGGCACAGCGGGAACGCGATCAGCGCGCTGACCCACATCGCGGTCACCGACCCCAGCACCGCGGGCTGCCCCAGTGGCACGCACACGAAGTTGACCAGCAGCAACGCGGCGGGCGTGGTCAACGCGGCGCCGAGCACGGCACCGGTGGCGGCGACCCGCCACCCCGCGCCGTAGGTCAGGACCACCATGGGCGGCACCGACACGAACGCCACGAACGTCGGCTGCCACGCGCCGGTCGCGGGGATCGTCCACCCCCAGGCCAGGTTGGACAGCAGCAGCCCGAGCAGGGCCGCGGCGGTGACCCACGGCCACAGCCCGCTGCCCCCGCTGACCGCGAACCCGGCCCAGCGGCGGCCGCGCCGCCATCCGACGTGCGCGATCCAACCACCGGCCAGCAGGCCGATCCCGCCGAGCGCGGACTTGTAGAACTGCGCCTCGGTGGCGTCGCCCAGGACCCAGCGCAGGAACTGCGGGATGTGGTGGTAGGCCTGCTCCTGCCACTCGTCGTAGGCGGACAGGACGTGCGGCAGCGAACCGGTGACGCGGGCCAGCAGCAGGGCGATGCCCGCGGTGACCCCGAACAGCGCGGCGCCGGCCAGCCAGCGGCCGAGCGCACCGGCGGGCTTCGTCGCCCGGCGGGTCGTGGTGAGCACCGGGATCACCGCGGGTAGGCCTGGCCGCCGCGGTACCCCAGCAGCGGATCGTAGAGGTCGGTGCGGCGGTCTCGTGGCAGGTCGTTGAGCTCGTTCCAGATCGCCGCCGACCGGGTGGCCATCAGGTCGAGTCCGCTGTAGACGATCGTGTCGCCCTCGGGGGCGGCGACCTCGCTCGCGGGCCAGCCGTTGGTGCCGGTGATCAGCGAGCACCCGAGGAACTTCGCGCCGCGCTCCTCGCCGACCCGGTTCGCCGCGACGATCGGCACACCGTTGACGTGCGAAGCGGTCATGGTCAGGTAGGCGGCCATGCACCGGCCGGCGTCGTCGAACAGCGGCGGCGGCGTCCACACCCAGTTGTTGACGCTGCAGATGACGTCCGCGCCCTGCACCGCGAGCAGGCGCGCGACCTCCGGGAACCAGATGTCCCAGCAGATCAGCAGGCCGATCCGGCCGATGCGGGTCTCGAACACCGGGAACCCGAGGTCGCCTGGCGTGAACACGAGCTTTTCCTTGTGCCACAGGTGGGTTTTGCGGTAGTGCCCGATCAGCCCGTCCGGTCCGATGAGGACGGCCGTGTCGAACAGGCGCACCCCGTCGAGTTCGGTGATCCCGCCGACGAGGTGGATGCCGCGGCTGCGGGCGAGTTCGGTCCACGCCTGCACGGTCGGGCCGGTCAGCTCCTCGGCGTGCGCGTAGGCCTCCTCCCGGGTGGCGAAGGAGTAGCCGGTGTTGACCAGCTCGGGCAGCACGACCAGGTTCGCGCCCTGCTCGGCGGCCTCGGTGACCAGTTCGAGGGTCCGGGCGAGGTTCTTGTCCTTGTTCTCCAGCCCGACCTGCGGGTCGCACTGCACGGCAGCGGCGGTGATGGCGCTCGTCGACATTCGGCTGTTCCCTTCAGAGGTGTTCGGCGATCGTCAGGAGGTCGTGCTCGGAGCCGGGCGGGCCGACGAGCTGCAGTCCCACGGGCAGCTCACCGGCGAGACCGGCGGGGACGGACAGGGCGGGCAGCCCGAGAACGCTCCACGGGCTGGTCAGCGACAGCAACGCGGCTCGCACGTCGCCGACGTCGGAGGTGCGCGCATCGAGCGGCGGGGCGGGCAGCGGAGTCGTGGGCAGTGCGAAAATCCCGTGTTCCCGCAGCAGGTCCAGCACTTCGCCGCGGACCCGGTCGCGCAGCTCGCGGGCACGGACGTACTCCCAGCCGCGGACTTCGCCACCGGCCCGGAGGCGGTCGCGGACCTCGTCGCCGAACAGGTCCGGCCGGTCGGCGAGCCGCTCCGCGTGCACGGCATAGGCCTCGCTGCCCTGGATCGCCGCGTACGCGGCGCGGAGCGCTTCCGCTTGCGGGACAACGTCTTCGTCGAGATCACGCAGGCGCTCGCGGACGGTGGCGGTCACCTCCGGCGCGGTTGGGTGGATCGTGTCCGGTGGCACCCACGCGACGCGGGGTGCGGCGTTGCCTGGCTTGGTTCCACTCAGGACGGTCCACAGCAGACGCGCGTCGGCGGCCGTGCGGGCCAGCGGGCCGACGGTGTCCAGCGACGGCGCCAAGGGCAGGACGCCGTGTGTGCTGAGCGCGCCGTGCGTCGGCTTCAGGCCGACGATCCCGCAGCACGCGGCGGGAATCCGGACGGAGCCGCCGGTGTCGGTGCCGAGCGCGAGCGGGACGACGCCCGCCGCGACCGCCGCCGCCGAGCCGCTGCTCGACCCGCCGGTCATCCGGCCCGGGTCGTAGGGGTTGCGGGCCGGGCCGTTCGCGGCGCGGTCACCCGTCGGCCCGAACGCGATTTCGTGGGTGGCGGTCTTGCCGAGGACGATCGCGCCCGCCGCGCGGAGCCGTCGCACGCAGTCGGCGTCCGCGGCGGCGACGTGGTCCGTGAACTGGCGGGAACCGGCGGTGGTCGGCAGCCCGCGCACGTCGATCACGTCCTTGACCGCGACCGGGACGCCGTGCAACGGCCCGCGGTCGACGCCCGCCGCCAGCTCGCGCCCCGCCTGGTCGGCGGCGGCCCGGGCGCCGGCCTCGTCCACGGTGACGAACGCGTTGATCACCGGCTCCCACCGGGCGAGTTCGGCGAGCGCGGTCTCGACCAGGTCACGTGGCGTGAGCCGTCCGGCGCGCAGGTCCGCGGCGAGGCCCGCCACCGGGCGGTGTGCGAACCAGCCGGCGCCGGGCGGCGGGGCGAGCCTGGTCCCGAGGGATGACGACACGGTGTTCCTCTCCTTGCGCAAACGTTTGGGTCCGTGTTGCTGGTGTACCCAAACGTTTGGGAAAATCGTTTGGGTAGTATCAAGGAGCCCGGGAGCCGCCGTCAAGGGGTGGCCGGGCGGAAGGCTGGGAAGTGGGTCGAGCGGAGCGCAAGCGGCCGGCCACGCTGCGGACCATCGCGCAGAGCGCCGGGGTCGACATCTCCACGGTGTCCCGCGTGCTCAACGGGTCGCCGGAGGACGCGGCGCGCGCCGCATCCCGGGAGACCGCCGACGCGATCCGGAAGTGGGCGGCCCGGCTGGACTACCGGCCGAACCCGCACGCGAAGAGCCTGCGCACCCAGCGCAGCAACCTCGTCGGGGTGCTGGTGCCGCGGCTGTCCGACGTCGTCCTCGCCACGATCTACGAGGGCATCGAGGACGCGGCGGCGGGGCACGGGCTGGCGACGTTCGTGATGAACAGCCACGACCGGCCTGCCGAGCAGCGGGCGCGCACGGAGCTGGCGCTGTCACGCCGTGTGGACGGCCTCATCCTGGGCGACGCGCACCACGACGGGGAGTTCACCGGCGAGCTGGCCGAGCGGCGCGTGCCGTTCGTGCTGGTCAGCCGCCACGCGGGCGGGCATCCGTCGGTCACCTGCGACGACTACCGCGGCGGCAGGCTGGTCGCGGAGCACTTCCTGGAGCTGGGGCACCGGCGGGCCGGGGTGATCGCCGGGGAGCCGTTCGCGAGCACCGGCATCGACCGGACGGCCGGGTTCGCCGACCGGTACCGCCAGGAGGGTCTCGAGGTCGCGACTGTCCACTCCGGATTCGACACCGTCGGTGGCCACCGGGCGGCCGAGCGGCTCCTGGCGGAGACCGGCCCGACGGCCATCTTCGCCGTGAACGACTTCGCGGCGATCGGCGCACTCGGTGCGGTGCGGGACGCCGGCCTGCGCCCCGGGGCCGACGTCGCCGTGGCGGGTTTCAACGACACCCCGCTGGCCGCCGAACTGCCGGTCCCGCTGACCAGCGTCCGCTCCCCGATGCACGAAATGGGGCGGCGCGCGCTCGAACTGCTGGTCACCGTCCTCAACGGACAGTCACCGGAGTCGGAGCGCCTGGAGCCGGAGTTGTTCGTCCGGGCGTCCACGACCGGTCAGGCGATCCAGACCAGGTAGGACCGACCGTCGACAGGGGCCGGGGCGTGCTGCGACATGCCTGGCGGGTTTGTCGTCATCCTGGGATGGGCGATCCTCTACCAGCTGGGCCGGGTCGAATCGGCCCAGCGTCGGCGGACGACGGTCTCCGATTGCGGTGCTCGCGGGTGGGCCGTGGCTGTTCCCCAGACGGGGAAAGGCCCCCTCGCGCAGTAGGACGCGCGAGGGGGCCACCAGGTTCGGCGGTTACGCCGGCACCGAGGCCGCACCCGGCGCCAGGAACGGCTTGCCGGTCACCTTCTGCGACACACCGGTCCGGTCCAGGTACGGCGTGATGCCGCCGAGCCAGAACGGCCAGCCCGCGCCGAGGATCAGGCACAGGTCGATGTCCTGCGCCTCCGCGACCACGCCCTCGTCGAGCATGATCCGGATCTCTTCGGCGATCGCGGCAAGCGCCCGCTCGCGCAGCTGCTCCGCGGTCGAGGGCCGGTCGCCCTGCTGCCACAGCGCCGCGACCTCCGGGTCGACGCTCGGGTTGCCCTTGTCGTCCCACTGCCACACCGCGGTCTTGCCCGACGCGACGAACTTCTTCAGGTTCTCGCTCACCGGGAACCGCTCCGGGAACGCGCCGTGCAGCGTCTCGCCGACGTGCAGCGCGATCGCCGGGCCGACCAGCTGCATCAGCGTCAGCGGCGACATCGGCAGGCCCAGCGGCTCCAGCGCGCGGTCGGCCACGTCGAACGGGGTGCCCTCGTCGACCGCGGTCAGCACCTCGCCGAGGAAGCGCAGCAGCAGCCGGTTCACCACGAACGCCGGGGCGTCCTTGACCAGCACGCTGGACTTCTTCAGCTGCTTGCCGACCGCGAACGCCGTCGCCAGCGCCGCGTCGTCGGTCTGCTCGCCGCGCACGATCTCCAGCAGCGGCAGCACGGCCACCGGGTTGAAGAAGTGGAACCCGACGACCCGCTCCGGGTGCTGCAGCTTCGACGCCATCTCCGACACCGACAGCGACGAGGTGTTCGTCGCCAGGATCGCCTCGGGCTTGACGTAGTTCTCCAGGTCGCCGAAGACCTGCTGCTTGACGCCCATCTCCTCGAACACGGCCTCGATCACGAAGTCCGCGTCCGCGAAGGCCGCCTTGTCCAGCGAACCGCTGACCAGCGCCTTGAGCCGGTTCGCCTCGTCCGGCGAGATCCGCTTCTTGCCGAGCAGCTTGTCGATCTCACCGTGCACATAGGACACGCCCTTGTCGACGCGCGCCTGGTCCACGTCGGTCAGCACGACCGGGACCTTCAGGCGCCGCACGAACAGCAGCGCCAGCTGGCTCGCCATCAGGCCCGCGCCGACCACGCCGACCTTGGTCACCTTGCGCGCCAGCGACTTGTCCGGCGCGCCGGCCGGGCGCTTGGCGCGCTTGTTGACCAGGTTGAACGAGTACAGCCCGGCGCGCAGCGTGTCGTCCATCAGCAGCTGCGCCAGCGCCTGCGTCTCGGCCGCGTAGCCTGCGTCGAGGTCGTTCGCGCGGGCGAGTTCGAGCAGCTCGACGGCCTTGGTCGCGCCCGGCGACGCGCCCTTGGTCTTGCCGTCCACAATGGCCTTGGCGCGGGCGATCGCCGCGTCCCAGCCGGCGCCGCGGTCGATCTCCTTGCGCTGCGGGATGACCTGGCCGTTGACGACCTTCGCCAGCCACAGCAGCGACTGCTCCAGGAAGTCCGCGCTGCCCAGCAGCTCGTCCACGATGCCCAGCTGCGCGGCCTGCGCCGGCTTGAGCATCTTGTTCTGGTTCAGCGCGTTTTCGATGATCACGGTGACCGCGGCGTCCGGGCCGATCAGGTTCGGCAGCAGCTGCGTGCCGCCCCAGCCGGGGAACAGGCCGAGGAACACCTCGGGGAACGAGATCGCCGCGGCGGACTCCGACAGCGTGCGGTAGTGGCAGGACAGGGCCAGTTCGAGCCCGCCGCCCATGACCGCGCCGTTGACGAACGCGAAGGTCGGGATCGCCGAGTCGGTGAGGCGGCGGAACACCGCGTGCCCGGTTTCGGCGATCTCGTGCGCCAGGTTCGGGTCGCTGATCGCCTCGACGCCGGACAGGTCCGCGCCGACGGCGAAGATGAACGGCTTGCCGGTGACCGCGATGGCCGCCGGTTCCGCGGCGAACGCCTCGTCCAGCGCGGCGTTCAGGCTCACCAGGCCCTGCGGGCCGAACGTGGACGGGCGGGTGTGGTCGTGCCCGTTGTCCAGGGTGATCAGCGCGACCTGCTTGTCCAGGCCGGGCACCCGGATCAGGCGCGTGGTGGCGCGGGTGACCACCTCGTCCGGGAAGGCGGCCTTGGCCTGCTCAACCGTGAACGTCACTTGTCACTCCCGTCGTACGCAGGGTTCTCCCAGATCACGGTGCCGCCCATGCCGAGGCCGATGCACATCGTGGTGATGCCGTAGCGGACCTCGGGGTGCTCGGCGAACTGGCGGGACAGCTGGGTCATCAGCCGCACGCCGGAGGAGGCCAGCGGGTGGCCGCAGGCGATCGCGCCGCCCCACGGGTTGACGCGCGGGTCGGTCTGCTCGATGCCGAAGTGGTCCAGGAAGGCCAGGACCTGCACGGCGAACGCCTCGTTGATCTCGAACAGGCCGATGTCGTCGATGGACAGCCCGGTCCGCTTGAGCAGCTTCTCGGTGGCAGGCACCGGGCCGACGCCCATGACCTCGGGGTCGACGCCGGCGAAGGAGTAGCCGACCATCCGCATCGCGACGGGCAGGCCCAGCTCGCGGGCGGTCTCCTCGTCGGCGAGGATCGCACCGGTCGCGCCGTCGTTCAGGCCCGCGGCGTTGCCCGCGGTGACCCGGCCGTGCGGGCGGAACGGGGTCTTCAGGTTCGCCAGGGTTTCCACGGTGGTGCCCGGGCGGGGCGGCTCGTCCTCGGTGGCCAGGCCCCAGCCCAGCTCGGAGCGGATCGCGACCGGGACGAGCTCGGGGCCGATCTTGCCGGCCTTGACGGCGTCGGCGTAGCGCTCCTGGCTCTGCGCGGCGTACTCGTCCGCGCGGCGCTTGGTGATGGCCGGGAAGCGGTCGTGCAGGTTCTCCGCGGTCTGGCCCATGACGAGCGCGGACGGGTCGACGAGCTTGTCGGCGACGATGCGCGGGTTGGGGTCGACCCCTTCGCCCATCGGGTGGCGGCCCATGTGCTCGACACCCCCCGCGATGGCGATGTCATAGGCGCCGAAGCCGATGCCGCCCGCGACGGTGGTGACCGCGGTCATCGCGCCGGCGCACATGCGGTCGATCGCGTAGCCGGGGACCGAGCGCGGCAGACCGGCCAGGAGGGCGGCCGTGCGGCCGATCGTCAGGCCCTGGTCGCCGGTCTGGGTCGTGGCGGCGATGGCGACGTCGTCCACCCGCTCCGGCGGCAGTTCCGGATGGCGGCGCAGCAGTTCGCGGATGACCTTGACCACGAGGTCGTCGGCCCTGGTGTTGGCGTAGATGCCCTTCTCACCCGCCTTGCCGAACGGGGTGCGGACCCCCTCGACGAAGGCCACGGTGCGCACCGCCCGCGCGGTCGGCGCAAGGGGGGTTGCAGCCACGATGTGCTCCCTCTGTCAGCTCTGGGACCGCCGGTTACCCGGCGGTAATGACGCCACTCTAGCCCCGGTTACCGATGGGTAACCAGTGTGGTGGGTAGGACCACCTTTTCGAGCGGCGAGAGCTGATCTTCGAACACAACCCGAGCTGGGTGGTCATCCCGTCGCCTGACACCGGCGCGATCACCTTGAGCCAGGGCCGCAACCTCCGTGCTCGCGTGAGATGACATGCCAACCTTGCGGCCCTGGATCAAGGTGATATGCACAAACCGGAAGGCGACGGGATGACCACCCGGCGACCACCTCGCCAAGGTGAGCTGAGGCACCCAACCCCTGGTCATCCCGGAGCCTGCCCGTCCGGCGAGGACTCTTTTGATCTTTAGAGCCGCGCTGTCGCGCGGCGAAGAGCCCGCCCTGCGGGCGGAGAAAGCGCCTCACGGCGCCAAACGGTCACCTTCCGACCACCCCCGCCCCCTCTCCCTGAGTGTGTTTCAGTCGCCGAGCAGCCGTGTCAAG
>NZ_JBEXTZ010000105.1:0-27914 GCF_040614195.1 Amycolatopsis sp. NPDC006125 | reverse complement strand
CGCGCCGCGCCTTGGCCCGGTCCGGCGGGGTCACCGTCAGCGGGCCCGGCCCCGGCACGAACTCGGCGCGTGTCACCGCGCCGGGCACCGGCAGCGTGACCAGCCCGCGGCAGCGGCGGCCGCGGTCGCGGAAGACGCCCTGCAGGATCTCGCCGTGGTGCCCGGGCGCGTGCCCCACAGCGGTCACGCCGCCGCCCGGTACCGGTACAGCGCCGTGGGCGACGCGCTGAACTGCGAGAACGGGAACGGCTCCGCGGACAGCGCGCTGACCCCGTCGCCGAGGAACGCGCGGGCCACCGCGCTGCCGGTCTGCGCGTAGACGACCAGCGGCACGGACCGCTCCCGGCACCGGCGGACGATCTCGTCGAACGTCCCGTTGCCCAGGGTCATGCCGGTCGCCACGACCGCGTCCGCCACGCCGAGCACCTCCCCCATTTCCGGCGTCACCGGATCACCCCACTGGGTGCGGCGCAGGTTGAGGTCGCACGGCAGGCAGGTCCCGCCGCGCTCGCGGATCGCCGCGACGAGCGGGTTCACCACGCCGATGAGGGCGACCCGCGCGCCGGGGGCGATGTCCAGCAGCCCGGCGATCGCCGCGTCCCTGGCGTGTGCCCGGACCTCGGGGGTGCCGGCGGGCAGGACGACCGGCTCCGCCGCGGTCTGCGCCTCGTGCGGCGCGGCCGCCGACAGGTAGGCGTCCAGCGCGGCGATCCGCAGCGGGACGGAGTCCTGGCGCAGCAACTCCGCCAGCGGCGCCCCGGAGTACTCGGCGCACACCTCCGGTGTCAGCTGCCCGGTCTCGAAGGCGCACGCGCCGAACGCGGCGCCCAGCCGCACCAGGACGTAGGAGTTGCGGTAGGTCACGTCCCCGCCGGCCAGCCGGGTGCCGTGGTGCAGCCAGAAGACGCTGGTGGCGGTCAGCTCCGCCGGGTCCGGGCCGTGCTTCCCGGCGAGGACTCCGGCGGTCAGCGCGGCGACGGTGGTCACGCCGCCTCCAGCCGGAACAGGTAGGTGAGCACGCCGTCCCCCCAGTCGTGGCGGTGCGCGACCTCGGTGGCGAAGCCGTGCCCGGCGGCGTCCCGCACGATCGTGCGCAGGTCCGCGGTGTTGGACACGATGAGGAACACCTCGCCGCCGGGCGCGAGCAGGTGCCGTCCGGCCAGCTGCGCGAAGAACCGCTCCAGCAGCGGGGCGCCCACGCACACGTTGCGCACGACGTCCGGGTCGTCGCTCACCGTCTGGCTCACCGCGGGCGGGTTGAAGGTGATCACGTCCAGCCGCACGCCGTCCGGGAACCCGTCGAAGAGGTCGGCGACCACCGGCACGAACCGGGTGCCCGGCCGGGTGCCCACGATGCGTTCGTAGTGCCGCCGCGTGGTTTCGACGCTGTCCGGGTGCACGTCGATCGCGTGGATCTCGCGTGCCCCGCGCACGCCGGCGGCGACGGCTTCGACGCCGAGCCCGCTGCCCATCGCGGCGTAGACGCGGCCGCGGACCTCGATGGTGCCGTCCAGCACTCGTTCGTGGATCATCCGGCTGGTCGCGCCGGGCAGGAACACGCCCGGCGGCGCGGTGAACTCCCACCCGCGCCAGGTGTAGGGGCGGGTGGTGCGCAGGTCGCCCTTCGGCTGGTTGAGCGCGATGATCCGCTCGGCCGGCAGGGGCGGCGGGAGCCGGTCGATCAGTGCGGTGTCCACAGTGTCCATTTCGCTGTCCGTTCCGGTCTTTCGTCAGCGTCCGAGCGATCGCAGGTAGCCGGCCAGTTTCTCGGCGGCGTCGAGGTTGCGCGGGCCGCTCACGGCCTCGCCGTAGTCCAGCACGTGGAAGCGGTTCTCCCGCACAGCGGGGCTGTCCGCGAGCGGTGGGAAGGACTTCAGGAAGGCGATCTTGTCGGCGACCGGCCGGTCGCCGTAGTCGACGACGGCGATCACCTCGGGCTGGGCCCGCACGACCGGTTCCCAGCCGATCGTGGTCCAGCGGGCGTCCAGGTTCCCGGCGATGTTGCGGCCGCCCGCCAGCGACACGATGGTGTCCGGCGCGGCCTGATTGCCGGAGGTGAACGGCTGATCGGTGCCGGAGTCGTAGATGAACACCCGCGCGGGCTCCCCCGCCGGCGCGTTCGCCCGCAGCGCCGCGGCGCGGGCCTGCAGGTCCGCGACGAGCGCTTCGGCCCGGTCGGGGACGTGGAAGATCTGCCCGATCTGGCGCAGGTCGGTGTAGAGCGCCTCCAGCGGCGGCACCTTGACCGGCCGGTCGCCGTAGTTGAAGCAGCTCTCGGTGTGCTGGTAGCTGCGGATGCCGACACCGTCCAGTTTGGCCGGTGTGATGCCGCGGGCCTCGCTGAAGCCGGAGTTCCAGCCCGCCAGGACCCAGTCGGCCTGCGCGCCGACCACGGTTTCGAAGCTGAGCACGTCGGTGCTCAGCGTCTCCACCGCGCGGTAGTCGTCGACGTACGGCGAGCGCGCCACCGCGGGTTCGGCGGTGCGCGGCATGACGATGCCGCGCATCCGGCCGGCCAGCCCGAGCGCGAACATCTTCTCGGTGCTGCTCATGTCGTAGGCGACCGCGCGCTGCGGCAGCGGGTAGGTGATCGCGTGCCCGCAGTTCTCGACGGTCACCGGCGCCGGGCCGGTGTCACCGCCGGGCCGCACCTCGGCGCCGCACGCGGTGAGACCCAGCGCGACCGTCACGAGCACGGCTGTCCAACGCCCTCTCACGGGCTTCCTCCTCGATCGGTGAACGTCCAGAGCAGTTGCGGGGCCCCGGTGACCGGGTGGGTCACCAGGACCGGGGTCACGCCGAAGACCCGGCGCACGAGGTCCGGGGTGAGCACCTCGCCGGGCGGGCCCGCGGCCGCGAGCCGCCCGTCGTGCAGCACCGCCACGCGGTCGCAGGTGGCCGCGGCGAGGTTGAGGTCGTGCAGGGCGACCAGCACGGTCAGACCGCAGGAACGCAGGAACGACAGCAGTTCGACCTGGTGCCGCACGTCGAGGTGGTTGGTCGGCTCGTCGAGGACCAGGATGCGCGGTTCCTGCGCGAGGGCGCGGGCGATGAGCACGCGCTGGCGTTCGCCGCCGGACAGCGACAGGATGCCGCGCCCGGCCAGGTGCGCGACGCCGGTCCGCTCCAGGCAGCGGTGGACGAGGTCGCGTTCGCGCTCGCTCAGCGCCCGGTTGCCGGGGTGGTGCGGGAACCGGCCCATCGCGACCACGTCGGCGACGGTGAAGTCCAGGTCGGTGCCCGCCTCCTGGGTGACCGCGGCGACCAGCCGGGCGCTGTCCCGGTTGGACAGTCCACTCAGGTCTGTGCCACCCACGAGGACGGCGCCGGCGCTGGGGGTCAGCGCCCGGTAGACGCACCGCAGCGCGGTGGACTTGCCGCTGCCGTTCGGGCCGACCAGCCCGACCACCTCGCCGTCGCCCGCCTTGACGCTGAGCGCGTCGACCAGTCTGCGTCCAGCGGCCTCGACGGTGACCGCATCGAGGGCGAGGTCCATCAGCGGCCCCCGAACAGGTAGCCGCGGCCACGCAGCAGGCCGACGAACACGGGCACCCCGATGAGCGCGGTGATCACCCCGAGCGGCAGCTCACGCGGCGCGAACAGGGTGCGGGAGGCGAGGTCGACCCAGATCAGGAAGATCGCCCCGGCCAGTGGCGCGAGCACGAGCACCCGCCGGTGCCCCGGTCCGGCCACCATCCGCACCAGGTGCGGCAGGACCAGACCGACGAAGCCGACCGCGCCGCTGACGGCGACCAGCGCGCCGGTCACGACCGCGGTGAGCAGGAACAGCTCCCGCCGCAGGGCATCGGCGTCGAGACCGAGGCTCGCGGCGGACTCGTCGCCCAGCGCCAGCACGTCCAGCGCCCGGCTGCGCCGCAGCAGCACCACCACGGCCAGCGCGACCGCGGCCACCGCGACCGGCAGCGCGCCCCAGGTGGCCCCGCCGAGGCTGCCGAGCAGCCAGAACAGCACCGAGCGGGCGGCCTCGCCAAACGGCGCGAAGAACACGATCACGCTCATCACCGCCTGGAACCCGTAGGCGAGCGCGACACCGGTGAGCACGAGCCGCAGCGGGGTGAGCCCGGCGCGGCCACGGGCGGCGACGTACACCAGCACCGACGCGGCGAGCGCGCCGAGGAACGCCGCCGCCGACAACGCGTACACGCCGAGCGCCCCGAACAACCCGAAGGACACCACCGCGCTGGCGCCGACCGACGCGCCGGAGGAGACGCCCAGCACGAACGGGTCCGCGAGCGCGTTGCGGACCATCGCCTGCACCGCCACCCCGATCACGGACAGCCCCGCGCCGACGACGGCGGCCAGCAGCACGCGCGGCGTGCGGACCTGCCACACGATCGAGTAGCCGGTCACCTCGTCCGCGCCGATTTCGCCGCCGGTCAACGCCGCCGCGAGGTACCGCAGGGTGTCCGGGAGCGGCACCACGGTCGGTCCGAACGCGACTCCGGCCACGACGGACACCACGAGCACGACGACCAGCACGGGCACCGCGAGCGCACCCGTCACGGCACGGGCCGGCGGCGAACCGGTCACGGCGACCGTCACGAGTACCCCCTTGTCGTTACCACCGGCGGAGGACGGAGGCCCGAGCAGCTGACTCTCCGTGAACCGGACCCGATATTACAAACGATAATCATTTTCGTCTAGAGTCCGATGCCGGACATCCAGCGCGACCGAGGAGGAACTCCCCCGCCGTGACCACTCCCGTCCTGCATGACCCCGCGTTCCTGCGCCTGTGGTGCGGCACCACGGCCTCCGGGCTGGCGACCTGGGCGCTGCCGTTCGTCCTGGGCCTGGCCGTCCTGGACTCCTCGCTCACCCCGGCCGGACTGGGCGTGCTCCTCGCCGCGCGCACGATCGGGTTCCTCGCGGCCGTGCCGGTCGGCGGTGTGCTGGCGGACCGGTTCCCGCGACGGCGGGTGGTCGCCGTCGCCGGAGCCGCGGCGGCCGTGGCGAGCCCGGTCATCGGGGCCGGGCTGCACGGATCCCTCGCCGTGGCCGTCGTGGCGGCCGCGGTCGCCGGGGCCGGGCAGGGCGCGTGCCGCCCGGCGTTCCAGGCGCTGACCGCCGAAGTGGTCGCCGAGGCGGGACGGCAGCGCGCCAACGCCGCGATCACGCTGTCCGTGCGCGTGACCACCCTGGTCGCGCCGAGCCTGACCGCGCTGCTGGCGACCGTGCTGCCCGTGCCGGCCCTGCTGTGGGGCACCGGGCTGCTGTGGCTGGCCGCCGCGCTCGTCCCGCCCGCCGGGCGCCCGCTCACGGCGGCCCCCACCGCCCGCGCCTCGTTCGTCACCGAGTTCGCCGACGGGATCCGCGAAGCCCGCCGTCACCCGTGGTTCGTCGCCGGGCTGTTCGCGCTCACCGCGGTGATCGCCACCGGCTACTCGGCGACCGGGGTCGCGCTGCCACTGGTCAGCCGCGACCGGTACGGCTCGGAAGCCGTGCTCGCCGCCGCCACGACCGCCTACACGCTCGGCGCGCTGGGCGGCGCGCTGCTGCTCGCGCGGTGGACGCCCCGGGCGGCGGGCCGCACGGCGCTGGCCGGACTGGCCGCCTACGCCGTCGCCCCGCTGAGCCTGCTGCTGCCGGTGCACCCGGCGGTGGTCGTCGCGGCCTACGCGGTCGCCGGTGTGGGCATCGAACTGTTCAACGTCCCGTGGTTCACCGCGATCCAGCGCGAGGTCGAGCCCGGCAAGCTCGCCCGGGTGTCCGCTTTGGACTTCCTGCTGTCCTACGGTCTGGCGCCGGTCGGTCTCGCGCTCATCGCGCCTGCGATGGCGGAATTCGGCGCCGGGCCGGTGCTCGGCGCATGCGCGCTGGTCTGCCTGCTCGCGCCCGCCGCGGCCGCGCTGGCGCCCGGGACGCGACATTTCGCCCAGCCGCGTGACCGTCTCTGAACTGGTGCTCGTCGTGCGGGGATGATTACCCTACGAGAAGAAGCCAGGCCAGACAGGGCTGACGGGGAGGAGAGTCATGAGCCACCCGGCGCGCAACTCCACCGGTGCCGTGAGCACGGCCGTTCGCCGCGGGGCCCGGGTCCCCGCGCAACGGGCCGCGCCCGGAGCCCTGCGGCTGCAGGTGTTCTGGCCCCTGCCGGGGATCGCCGTGCTGAAGGTCGCCGGCGACATCGACGTGGCCACCGCGGCTCCGCTCAACCGCGCGCTGGAGGAACTGACCGCGCACCGGCCACGCGTCGTGGTGGTCGACCTCGGCGGGGTGGACTTCCTCGGCTCCGCCGGTCTGGCCGCGCTCGCCCAGGCGGGTGAACACGCCGAGATCCGGGTGGTCGCCCCGACGCGGCAGACCGCCCGGCCGCTGGCGATCACCGGTCTGGACCAGCGGCTGCCGGTCTACACCACCCGCGACGAGGCGCTCACCGGCTGCTGAACCGCGTGCGGGCCCGCAGCTCGCGCTCGGCCCACAGCACCCCGCGCGGCCCGGTGCCCCACCGGGTGCTGATCGCGTCGAGCACCCCGGTGCCGATGCCCGGCTCCGGCGCCCCGCCCACCCCGTCGACCTCCACCCGCAGCACGTCCCCGGTGCGGCTCAGCCGGACCTCGAACGGCGGGAGCCCGGTGGCGCACGCCGACGCGGCCAGCTCGTCGACGAGGAGCACCACGTCGATCACGACCGTCGACGGGCAGTCGGCGAGCATCGCGCGCACCCGCCTGCGCAGCGGCGCCAGCCCTTCCGGGCCGCCGAGCCGCACGGCCGTGGCCGGCGTGCGCTCGTCCAGTGAGTCGGTCAAGGACCCGGACACCTCCGCTGTCTCGTCAACGGCCGCCGTCGCTACCCACGCGCGGATTCATCAAACCTTGGACCGAATGAAATCACGCGGCCGGGCCGCGCGCACCACACGGACGGGCGCACTCGGCCACCCGGACGGCGGATCGCGGCTCTACGAACCGTGGGTGTCAGGCGGGCGCGGGCGGCTCCGGGTCCGGCGGTCCGAGGGCGTCGTCGATGGCCTGTTCCACGATCGTGTCCATGGTGCCGAGGTAGGTCGCGCCGACGTGGTTGTCGTCGAGGTAGACCAGCACGTTGCCGATCACCGGCGGGCAGACGGCCTCGTCGCAGTAGTAGTCGCTGAAGTCCAGGAACGACACGTTCGGGGGAACGTCGTCGAGGAACAGCCAGGGCGGCTCGTCGGCGTAGAAGTCGGCGCGCGGCGGGTTGCACTCCGGGGCGTCCGCGCCGCGCAGCTCCACGCACTCCGACGGCGCGTAGTCGTAGCGGGGGTTGTCGCGCACGGCGAGCACCGGGATCCCGGCCGCCTCGATCTTCCGCCACTGCGCGACGAACCCCGGCGGCGTCCGCTCGGTCAGGCCGGCCCGCACGTCCCGGGTGGCGGTGGTGAACACCGCGTCCGGCCGCAGGTCCAGGATCTCGTCGGCGGCCGCGGCGTTCCAGTCCCGGCAGGCCTGGTCGTCCGGCTCGATCTCGGACTCGGTGGAGAACGGGCACCCGCCCCGCGACATCACCACCAGCTGCCAGTTCCGCCGCTGCGCCACCGGTTCCAGCGCCGCGATGAACTGGGTGGGGTGCGAGTCGCCGACGATGACCAGGGTCTTCTCCGGCGGGCCGTCCGGCGTCGTGGCGCACACCAGCAGTTCGCTGCCGCGCGGCGATTCGGTGCAGTCGTCGATCCAGGCCCAGTCGCCGGGCAGCTCGACCGGCGACGGCACGGGCGCCACGTCGGCGGCGCCGCGGTAGACGAAACCGGGGGTGCGGGCCAGCGCGCCCGGGTGGTCGAGACCACCGGCGGCGGGCGTCCCGGACCGGGCGAGGCCGGCGATCTGCCAGGCGCCCGCGGCGGCCAGCACGGGGATCATCGCCAGCACGGCGAACCGGTAGGCGCCGCGCACGGCCAGCTGGGACCGGCGCACCGGCGCCTCGACCAGGTGGTGGGTCGCCACCGCGAGCGCGAGCGACAGACCGATGACGAACGCGCCGCCGAGCAGGCCGACCTCGGTCCGCCCGCGGTACACCAGGTAGAGCACCAGCACCGGCCAGTGCCACAGGTAGAGCGGGAAGCTGAGCTTGCCGAGCCAGGTCAGCGGCCGCGCGGTCAGCAGCCGGTCCGCGCCGGCGGGACTGCCGGTGGCGCCGGCGAGCAGCACGAACGCCGCCGAGGCGACCGGCCACAGCGCGGCGAAGCCCGGGAACACGGTGCCGACCTGCAACACGAGCCCGCAGGCGACGAGCCCGGCGACACCCAGCCAGCCGAGCGCGATCCGCAACGTGCGGGGCAGCGTGACCGCGTCGACGACCAGCGCGAGCAGCCCGCCGAGCGCGAACTCCCAGATCCTGGTGAGCGCGGAGAAGTACGCCAGCGGCTGGTTCGCCGCGGTCAGCCACACCGAGTACGCCAGCGACACGGCGGTCAGGACCAGCAGCGTGCCGGTCAGGGCGGCGCGCAGGCGTCCGCGCGCGGCGTAGGCGAGCGCGGCCACCAGCAGCGGCCACACCAGGTAGAACTGGCCCTGGATGGACAGCGACCAGAAGTGCTGCACCACGCTGGCGTCGCTGTGCCGGGCGAAGTAGTCCGCCGAGTTCGCGGCGAGCTGCCAGTTCTCCAGGTACAGCGTGGCGGCGACGACCTCGCGGATGGTGGCGAACCAGCGGGCCTGCGGCAGCACCATTGCGGCGGCCACGACCACCGCGAGCAGCACGGTGAGCGCGGCCGGGAACAGCCGCGTGATCGTGCGGCCCCACAGCGCGCGGACGTCGATGCGGCCGCGCTGCCCGGCGCGGAACAGCTGGCCGGTGATCAGGAAGCCGGTCAGGAAGAAGAACACGTCGACGCCGCCGGAGATCCGGCCCAGCCACACGTGGTAGACGACCACCAGGACGCAGGCGAGCGCACGCAGGCCTTCGATCTCGAGGCGATACCGCTTTTCGGGGATGGACCGGGTGCGCGGGTGGGGCGGGGTCATCGGCACCTTTCCTCACTCGGCGTCCCGGGCGAGACCGAGGTTACCCATGGCCGTTCCCGGCTCCGGCTAGGGTCGGCAGGATGCGGACCGACGTGATCGAGACCTTCCCGCGGGTGGCCGTGCCGCTGGACGGGCGGCGCGCGGCGGCGGTCGCGATCGTGGTGTCGGGCGGCGAACCGGTGATCTGGCTGACGCGGCGCGCGACCGGGATGCGCGCCCACCCCGGGCAGTTCGCGCTGCCCGGCGGCCGGGTCGATCCGGGCGAGGACGCGGTCGGCGCGGCGCTGCGGGAGCTGGAGGAGGAACTCGGCGTCACCGCGACCCGCGCGGACTGCGTCGGCCTGCTCGACGACTACCCGACCCGCTCGGGTTACGTGATCACGCCGGTGGTCGTGCGGCTGCCCGGCGAGGTGCCGCTGCGGCCGAACCCGGACGAGGTGGCGCACGTGCACGTGATCCCCGTGCCGGACCTCGCGGTCGAGCCGCGGTTCTTGACGATCCCGGAGTCGGATCGGCCGGTGATCCAGCTGCCGCTGGCCGGGCACCTCGTGCACGCCCCGACGGCCGCGGTGCTCTACCAGTTCCGGGAGGCCGCGCTGTACAGCCGCGCCACCCGTGTCGCCCACTTCGAGCAACCCGTGTTCGCCTGGCGGTGACGTGCCGTTTCCGCGCGCCCCGGCCGGGTACGCCGCGGGGGACGGAGGGAGATCGACGTGCGGATCGGGTACAAGCTGGCCGCCGAGGCGTTCGGGCCGAAGGAGCTGGTCCGGCAGGCGGTGGCCGCGGAGCAGGCGGGCTTCGACTTCGTGGAGATCAGCGACCACTTCCACCCGTGGCTGGACAACCAGGGGCACTCGCCGTTCGCGTGGACCGTCCTGGGCACGATCGCGGCGAAGACCGAGCGGATCGGGCTGGCGACCGGGGTGACCTGCCCGACGGTGCGCTACCACCCGGCGATCATCGCGCAGGCCGCGGCGACCCTCGCGCTGGTGTCCGACGGCCGGTTCACGCTCGGTGTCGGCGCGGGCGAGCGGCTCAACGAGCACGTGGTGGGGCCGGGTTTCCCGGAGACGGTGCCCGGGCGCCACGAGCGGCTGCGGGAGGCGCTGGAGATCATCCGGCTCCTGTGGCGGGGCGGCTACCAGTCCTACGAGGGCAAGCACCTCACCCTGGCCGACGCGCGGGTGTTCGACCTGCCCGACGAGCTGCCGCCGATCGCGGTCGCCGCGAGCGGCAAGGAGTCGGCCGAACTGGCGGGCGAGCTGGGTGACGGGCTGTTCGCGACCGAGCCGAAGGCGCACGTCGTCTCGCACTACACCGCGGCGGGCGGCGACGGCCCGCGGTACGCGGAGGTGCCGATGGCGTGGGCGGAGGACCCGCACACGGCCGCGCAAGCCGCGCTGGAGACGTCGCGGTGGGCGCTGACCGGGTGGAAGGTGATGAGCGAGCTGCCGAACCCGGTGAACTTCGCGGCCGCCTCGGCGACCGTGCGCGAGGAGGACGTGCTGGACAAGTTCGCGTGCGGCAACGACGTCGACCGGTACGTGGAGGTGGCGCAGCCGTTCGTCGACGCCGGGTTCGACCACCTGGTGATGCAGAACGCGGGGCCCGACCCGGACGGGTTCCTGGAGTTCTTCCAGCGTGAGCTGGGCAAGCGGATCCGGTCGCTGACGCCGGGCTGACCGGCGTCCGGTGGGGGCTGCCGGGCCCCCACCGGATGTGCCTCAGTTCCGGTTCGCGGGCTCCGCGATGCTCACCGCGCCCGGCTCCTCGGCGCCGGCCTCGCGGACCTGCCACTTGTCCAGCCCGCCGCCGAGCCGGTCGGCGTAGTGCTCCGCCGCCGCCTGGGTCGGGAACCGGATCTCCTGTGCGCGTGACACGTGCGTGATCTTGTAGGCCATCACTACTCCCCTGCCCCTGTCGTCCTGGTGCGGCCCGTCACTCCCCGACCGGCCGCGTCGAACACTAGAACACCTGTTCGAGTGCACGCAAGCCGACACGCCGGGGAACGGGCCGGAAAATTCGATCGTCTATTGTGGACGGTCGGTTCAGCGGAATAGTGGCTGGCCAACGGCATCCTGCCCGCCGAACTCCTGGAGAGTCTCACCCGTGGGGGTCATCACCCTGGCGGTGAGGGCGTCCCGGTAGTGCCGCTCGACGGCCAGCTCCTTGCGCACGGCCGCGAAGCCGCACAGCCGGAGCAGCCGGTCGCCGACCTCGGTCGCGGTCTCCGCCCCGGCGAGCCTCGCCTGCGCGGCGCGCACCCGGGCGTCCGCCCGGCCTCCGGCGACCGCCGCGACGGTGTCGTCGCAGAACACGCGCAGCAGGTCGGCCCTGGCGCGCAGCGCGGCGAACTCCCGGCTCGCCGGCACGCGCCCGGCCGTGTCGGCGAGCATCGCCTCGGTCAGGCCGAGCGAGAACGCGGCGCCGAGCACGAGGAAGACCGGGAGCGCGTGGTCCAGGCCCTCGGTCACCACGGCGTCGGCGGGGACCTCGACGCGGTCCGCGGTCATCGACGTGGCCGCGCAGCCCCGCAGGCCGAGACCGTCGAACGGGGCGCCGGCTCGCAGACCCGGCGTGTCGGCAGCGACCAGCGCGGCGGCCGAGCCGTAGCACCACACGTAGCTGTCCGCCTCGCCCGCCGCCGTGACCCACGTCTTGGTGCCGTCCAGCACGACGGCGCCGCCGGTCCTCGTCACGGCGCACCGGTCGCCCGGCTCGCCGAGCGCGAGCGTCGCCAGGTGCTCGCCGCGGGCGATGGCGCCACGCAGCGACGGCGGGCCGTGCGCCTCCACCACGGCCGTGGCCGCGTAGTGCGTCAGCAGGACCATCGCGGTCGAGCCGCACACGCCGGCCAGCCGCTCGATCACGCGCGCGGTCTCCGCGAGACCCGCTCCCCCGCCGCCGACCGCGGTCGCGCTGGCCAGTCCCAGCAGCCCGATCTCGCCGAGCGCGGTCACCCCGGAGCGCGGGAACCGCCCGGCGCGGTCCACCTGGTCGGCCTGCGGGGCGATCGTGGACTCGAGGACCGAGCCGAGCAGGACGGTGTGGTCGAGCGCCACCGGCCACCACCTAGCGTGCGGAATCGGGAACAGCGCGTTACTACCCCGCAGGCCCGGCCGGAAACGCCGCGCGGGCGGTCAGCCGCCGTCGACGGTCACCGGCGTCAGGTGCCTCCGGAACCAGTCCCTGGCCAGGCACGCGGCTTCGTCCAGTGCGCCGGGCTCCTCGAACAGGTGCGTGGCCCCGGGCACGACCGCGAGGTGCGCCTCGCCGCGGAGCTGGGCGCGCGCCTTCCGGTTCAGCTCCAGCACACCGGTGTCGAAGGCGCCCGCGATGAGCATGGTCGGGGTCCGGACCCAGCCGAGGCGCTTCGCGGCGAGGTCGGGCCGCCCGCCGCGCGCCACGACCGCCGCCACCTCGACCCGGTAGTCGGTGGCCGCCAGCAGCGCCGCCGCGGCCCCGGTGCCCGTGCCGAAGTAGCCGACCGGCAGCCCGGTCCGCGCGCGCACCCACCGCGTCACCTCGACCAGCCGGCTGGCCAGCAGCTCGACGGCGAACACGCGTGCCCGGTCGGCCTCCTCGCTCGGGGTCAGCAGGTCGACCAGCAGCGTGGCGATGCCGGCGCGGTGCAGGGGCTCCGCGGCCGAGCGCGCCCGCGGACTGTACCGGCCGCTGCCGCTGCCGTGCGCGAACACGACGATCCCCGCCGCGCGCTCCGGCACCGTCAGCCGCCCACCGAGCGGCACCGCCCCGGCGAAGACGGTGACCTCCTCGTCGCCCGTCACCGGATCCGGGTCCCCGGTTTCGCCTGCCAGCAGCCGCGCGACCTCCTCGTCCGGGGTCTGCGTGAAGTCCTCGTACCACTGCCCCACCGCGGTGAACGCCGCCGGGCACTCCAGGCACACCACGTCGTCGGCGTCCTCGCGCAGGGCCTCCACCGCCTGGCGAGCGCCGACCGGCACCGCGACCACGACCCACGCCGCGCCCGCCGCCCGCGCGGCCGCCACCGCGACGCGCGCGCTCGAGCCGGTGGCCACCCCGTCGTCGACGACGATCGCGGTCCGGCCAGCCAGCGGCGTCCGCGTCCGCCCGGACCGGAAGCGCGCGGCGCGACGGTCCAGTTCGGACCGTTCCGCGGCCTCCACCGCCGCCAGTTCCGCCTCGCTGATCCCGAACCGCCGCACCAGCACGGGGTTCACCAGGCGCAGCCCGCCCTCGCCGATCGCGCCCAGCGCGAGTTCCGGCTGGAACGGCAGGCCGAGCTTGCGCACCAGGAGCACGTCGAGCGGCGCGCCGAGCGCCCGCGCCACCTCAGCCGCGACCGGCACGCCCCCGCGCGGCAGCCCCAGCACCACCGCGTCGCTGCCTCGCCACCGGACCAGCCGCGCCCCGAGGCGACGGCCGGCGTCCCTCCGGTCGGTGAACGGCATCGGAGCACCTCCTCCGCGAAGTTCTCCGGCGACCGTAGCGGCGGCCCCGCCCCGCGGCGAGAGTCGTAGGACCTCACTGGGCCGAACGGCGGCCCCGGAGCGGCCGGGCACGTTCCGTGGTCAGTGGGTGGGCTCGCGCCGGGGTTCTCGCACCGGCGGCCGGGCGGAACGGCGGTGCGTGGTGGCAGCCGAGCTGCACTGCCCTACCTCGCCGCCGGATGCCCCGGATGGGTGCCATCGTCGGGTGGCCCCTCCGGAAGCGACCATTCCCGGCCCAGTGGACTGGCGCCAGGGCCGCGCACCGTAGCCACGCGGCGCGCGACCGCGCGCAACGGCGGCACAGGCGAGGGGCAGCAGCGGCACCCAAGCCGCACCGGTCCCCCGAGACGGGCGACACCAGCGAGCGGCCAGCCCAGAGACGACCATCCGCCGCCCAGTGGCCCGCGCCGCCACCGCCCGCCGGAGCTCTCGCACCGGCAGCCGAGCGGGCGCAACGGCGGTGCGCGGCCGAGCGGCAGCAGCGGCAACCAGGCCAACCTGGTCGCCTGCGCCGCCCGGACGAGTGTCCGAGGCGACCGTCCTCGGCCGGGCTGAACAACCCTCTTAACGCGCTCGCGGCGAAATCCGCTCCGCGATCATCCACTGCGGCCCGCGGTTACAGTTGTGGTGTGGACACCGTGGTGGCCGCCGGTGGCGGCAAGCTTCGCGGATTCGTCACGGCCGACGGCCTTGCCGAGTTCCGCGGCGTCCCGTTCGCGCGCGCGGCCCGGTTCGCCCCGCCGGCGCCCGTCGAGCCGTGGACCGGCATCCGCGACGCCACCCGCCACGGCCCGGTCAGCCCGCAGCCGCCGGTGCGGCCGGACGGCGTCATGGGCGTCCCGGCGGACGTGCCGGACCAGGACGAGGACTGCCTCAACCTGACGGTTCTCACGCCCGCCGCCGACGACCGCAAGCGGCCCGTCATGGTGTGGCTGCACGGCGGCGCCTACGTGACCGGCGCGAACTCGTTCGGGTTCTACGGCGGACACCGGCTCGCCACCGAGGGCGACGTCGTGTTCGTGGCGCCCAACTACCGGCTCGGCGCGCTCGGCTACCTGCGCCTGCCCGGGGTCTCGCCGGGCAACCTCGGCCTGCTGGACCAGCTCGCCGCGCTGCGGTGGGTGCGGGAGAACGCGGCGGCCTTCGGCGGGGACCCGGACGACGTCACCGTGTTCGGGCAGTCCGCGGGCGCGCACTCGATTGCGTGCCTGATGGCGCTGCCGGAGTCGCGCGGCCTGTTCCGGCGGGCGATCCTGCAGAGCGCGCCGCTGGGCCTGCGCCTGGCCGGCGCCCGCACCGCGGCGCGCACCGCGCGGTTGTTCACCGCCGCGCTGGGCGCCGATCCGCGGACCGCCCCGGTGACGGAGGTCCTGCGCGCGCAGAACGAGACGATCGTGAAGGCCGCCGGCCCGGGCGGGCTGTACTCGGTGCCGCCGTTCTGCCCGGTCGCCGACGCGCCGCCGCTGCCGAGCGTCGCGCACTGGATGTCGCAGCGGGCGCGGTTCGCCCCGGAGGTCGACGTGCTGATCGGCACCACGGCGGCGGAGATGAACTCGTTCCTCACCGGCAAACCGGGAATCGCGCAGCTGGAACGGTTCCCGGTCAGCGCGCGCGGGGTGGCCGCGCTGAAGGCCGGTGTGACGCGGTGGATGTTCGCGGCGCCGTCGCGGGCGTTCGCCGACCAGCTCGCCGCGCGCGGCGGGCGGGTGTACAGCTACGTGTTCGACTGGGGCGCGCCGTCCTCGCCCTACGGCGCCGGGCACTGTGTGGACCTGCCGTTCCTGCTGGGCGACGAGCCGGCGTGGCGGAACGCGCCCATGCTGGCCGGCGCCGAGTGGAGCGCGCTGACCGAGCTGGGCCGCGAACTGCGCGCGGCGTGGCTGTCGTTCGCCAAGACCGGCACGCCGTCCCCGGGATGGCCACGGCACACGCCGAAGCGGGCGCCGCACCGGCTCCCCTGAGGACACCCGGCGGAAATCCACCACAGGCTGCGCGGGTGAATGGCCGGCGCGCCGCCGGCCACCCGCGCAGCCGGGGTCAGTCCCGCCGGTCCTGCTCCGCCAGGAAGCGTTCGAACTCCGCGCCCAGCTCCTCCGCGGTCGGCATCGCGGTCTCGTCGGCCAGCAGCGTCTTCTTCTCGTCCATCGCCTCGACGAACAGGTCGTACTGCCGCTCCAGCGCGTGCACCACGTCGGCCACCTCGTCGGATTCGGCCACCTGCCGGGCGATCTCCGCGTCGGTGCGGCGGGAAGCCGCGCGCAGCGCCTCGTCCGGCAGGGACAACCCCGCCAGCCGCGTGATCGAGCCCAGCACGGTCAGCGCCGCCGCCGGGTAGCGGGACTGCGCGAGGTAGTGCGGCACGTGCGCGGCGAACCCGACGGCGTCGTGCCCGGCCTCGCCGAGCCGGAACTCCGTCAGGTTCAGCGCGCTGCCCGGCACCTCCAGCCGGTTGAGCACCGGGTCGTAGTCGCCGATCAGCTCGCGCCGCGTCGCGTGCGCGGTCACCCCGAGCGGGCGCGTGTGCGGCGCGCCCATCGGGATCCCGTGGAACGACACGGTCATCCGCACGTCCCAGCGCTCCACGAGCGTCCGCACCGCGGCCGCGTAGCGCTCCCACAGCCCGTCCGGCTCCGGCCCGCTCAGCAACAGGAACGGCGTGCCGACCTCGTCGTGGAACAGCCGCACCGCCAGCTCGGGTGTGTCGTAGCTCTCCCAGTGGTCGGTGTCGAACGTCATCACCGGCCGCCGCGCCCGGTAGTCGATCAGCCGGTCCACATCGAACCGGGCCACCACCCGGTTGTCCCAGTTCGCCTTGAGGTGCTCGCTCACCAGCGCGCCGGCGTGGCCGGCGTCCATGAAGCCGTCGAGCTGGTGCAACAGCACCGCCCCGCTCAACTCCGGGAGCTCCGAGTCCACCTCGTAGAGATCCGTCGGATCGAACACCACAGCCTCCAGCCTGTTCCGGGCACCTCTCTCCTCGACACTCAACGTAGCGAGGGCTGCGATCCATCCCGTCGAAGGGCTTACTTCCACCGGGTTACTGCGCCACTCGGGCGAAACCGGTTAAGAACAATGTTCAGGGATGCTAGGTTGGATCTCTCCGTCACGGCCGGTACACCGAGCGTGATCAACGTCGCCGCTGGACCACGAGGACCGCCCATGACCGCCGACCTGGCCGAGCACGCGCACCACCTGCTGCGCGCCATGGTCACCGACCGCTTCGGGGATTTCTCCCCGTCGGTGTACGAAACCGCCCGTGTCGTGGCGCTCCTGCCCGATCTGGCCGGGCACGCCGACCGCATCGCGTTCCTGCTGGACCAGCAGGCGGCCGACGGCGGCTGGGGCGGGCCGGACGGCTACGGCCTGCTCCCCACGCTCAGCGCCACGGAGGCGCTGCTGACGGAGTTCCGCCGCACCGGCGCGCCGTCCATCGCGGCCGCCGCGGAACACGGGCTGCAGGCGCTGACCACGCGGTGGGGCCGGGATCTGCGGGTGGGACTGCCGGACACGGTCGCGGTGGAGATCCTGGTGCCGTCGCTGGTGTCGGCGCTCAACGCGCACCTGGACGCGCTCGAGGCCGAGGAGATCGTGCCGGCCCGCAGCCGCCTGCCGCACCCCGAAGGCACCCACCCGGCGCTGCTGCACGGGATGCGCCGCCTGGTCGAGGACGGCCAGGCGCTGCCGGACAAGGTCCTGCACTCGCTGGAGGCACTGGGCCCGGCCGCGTGCGGCGTCGCCTTCGCCCGTCCCGGCGACGACGGGCTCGGCTGCTCCCCCGCCGCCACCGCCGCGTGGTTCGGCACCGACGGCGCACGCGACCACCCCGGCGTGCGGTACCTGGAGAACGTCCAGGCGCGCCACGGCGGAGCGGTGCCGGTGGCCGCGCCGCTCACGGTGTTCGAACGGTCCTGGGTGGTCTCCACGTTCGCCGACGCCGGCCTGGCCGTCGACGTCCCGGGCGAGGTGCTGGACGAGCTGGCCGCGCAGATCGGCCCGCACGGCGCGCCCGGCGGCGCCGGGCTGCCGCCGGACGCCGACGACACCGCCACCGTGCTCTACGCGCTGGCCACGCAGGGCCGCCCGCACCCACTGGACTGCCTGCGGGAGTACCACGTGGACGGTCACTTCTGCACGTACCCGGAGGAGCGCACCCCGTCGGTCACCACCAACGCCCACGTGCTGCAGGCGCTCTGTGCGCACGGACAGTCCGAAGTGGCCGGACGGGTCGCCGCGTGGATCGCGGCCCAGCAGCACCCGGACGGCAGCTGGACCGACAAGTGGCACGCCTCCCCGTACTACGCGACGGCGCGGTGCTTCCTGGCGCTGGCCGGCAGCGGGCACGGGGCCGCCGCCCGCGCGCGGGCGCTGCGGTGGATCGCGCGGACGCAGAACCCGGACGGCTCATGGGGCCGCTGGCAGGGCACGTTCGAGGAAACCGCCTACGCCGTCCAGGTACTGGTGCGTGCCGGGGAACCGTGGGCGGACGAAGCCGCCGCGCGCGGGTGCGCGTTCCTGCTGTCCTGGGCGGACGCCGCGCACCCCCCGCTGTGGCACGACAAGGACCTGTACACGCCGGGCCGGATCGTGCGCGCGGAGGGCATCGCCGCGCTACACCTGGCCGCCGCCCGGCCGCGGGTCGCGGCTCTGCTGACGCGGCTGGAGCCGGCGCCCGCCGAGCGGACGGGCTGAATGAACCGCGTCGAACTGGCGCTCGCCGTCGCCCCGCTGCCCTTCCTCGACGCGCACGCGGACGACCCGGCGGCGATGCTGGACGTGCGGGGCGGGCCGGCGCCGAAGATCCTGGTGTGGCACCACGAAACGCTCGCTTCGCTGTTCCGGCAGGACTCGCGCCTGCGCCACCCGGGCAGCCGCTCGCTCGGCCCGCTGCTCGGGCCGAAGTCGCTGCTGTGGGCCGACGGCGCACGCCACGCGGCATACCGGAAGCTGCTCGGCCCCCCACTGCGCGGGCGGCGGTTGGAGGCCTACCACAGCCTCATCACCCAGGCCACCGCGTCGGCGATCGACTCGCTGGGCACGGGCGCGGTGTTCGGACTGGCCGCGTGGACGCGGCGGCTGGCCCTGGACATCGTCGCGCGGATCGTCCTCGGCGACGCGGATCCGGTGCTGCTGCGGGACGTCACGGTGTGGCTGGACCGCGCGCTGGGGTCGCGCCACCGCACGCTCGCCTACCGGCTCCTGCGCGGTGGGCTGCCCGTATCGGGCGCGGAGCTGGACGCGCGGCTGGTCGCCGCCGCGAAGTCGGGCCGGGAGCCGCGGAGCCTGGTTTCGCCCCTGCTGACCGGGAACGGTCCGCTCGGCCCGGTGCCGGACGACGAGCTGCGCGACCAGGTGGTGTCGCTGCTGTTCGCCGGCCACGAGACCACCGCGTCGGCCACCGCGTGGACCCTGTACTGGCTGACCACGCGACCCGACCTGCGGGACGCCGTGCTGTCCGAACTGGAGGCCACCACCGGCGACGGCTCCGATCCGGCGGAGGTCCCCGTGCTGCAGGCGGTGATCGCCGAGGCGCTGCGGCTGCACCCGCCGGTCGAGGTCGCGGGCAACCGGGCCCTGCCGGAAGCGGTGGACCTGCACGGCCGCACGCTGCCCGCCGGGACGGTGCTCACCCCCGCGATCTACCTGGCGCACCACCGGTCCGAGTACTTCCCGTCCCCGCACGCCTTCGACCCCGGCCGGTTCCTGGGCCGCCGCGGCGTGCCCGAGGGGTACCTGCCCTTCGGCGGCGGCACCCGGTTCTGCCTCGGCAGCCAGCTGGGGCAGCTGGAGATCCGCATGATCACCGCGGCCGTGCTGCGCCGCCGGGTCCTGCGGTGCGTCAACCCGCGGGCCGGGGTGGCGAAGCTGCGCGGGCACGCGATGGCGCCGTCGGCCCGGCTGCGCCTGGAAGTGGTGGCGTGCCGGGACTGACCGGGTGGCGCGACGTGGTCGTCGTGCACCGCCTGCGCTTCCCGCTGCCGTTGAGCTATCTGGCCTACGCGTGCTGGGGCGCGGCGTTCGCCGATCCGCGGCACCTGCTCAGCGGCCCGGTGCTGGTCACCGTGGCGGCGACGCTGCTGGTGCTGCTGGCCGCGCTGGCGCTGAACACCGCGGCCGATCTGCGCACCGACGAGCAGGACCGGGACAAGGCGGATCTGGCGGGCGCGGCGCGGCGCCTGGGCAGCAGGCGGATCTTCGGCTGGGCGGCGGCCGAGGCGACCGCGGGGCTCGCGCTGGCCGCGGCGGTGGCGGTGTGGCTGGGCCGCTGGGCGGCGCTGCTGGTGGTGGCGTCGGCGTTGTGCGCGCACCTGCTGTACAACCTGGAGCCGGTGCGGCTGAAGCGGCGCGGGTTCGCCGGCCCGGCCGTGTTCGGGGCCGGCTTCCTCGCGGTGCCCGGGCTGGCGTCGTACTTCGCGGTTCGGCCGGCGCTGGAGCGGTCGATGGTGCCGGTGCTGGCGGGGCTGTGCGTGCTCGCGTTCGGCCGCACGGCCTGGTTCTCCGCGCCGGACCACGCCGCCGATGCGCGGACGGGCGTCCGCACCCCGGGCGCGCGGTACGGTCCACGACGGACGCTGGCCGTCTCGTGCGGCGTCGTCGTGGCCGGGCTCACGCTGCTCGGTGTGGGGTTGTGGTGGCGGTACGGACCAGGCTGGGCCGTCGCCGGGGTGCTCGCGGAAGGCGCTTTCCTCAGCGGGATGATCGCGTTGACCGGCCCGGGCGGTTCGTTGTCGCGCATGCGGAAAGTCGCCACCCCGGTCGTGCTGGCCGGCGACCTCACCCTCGTGGCGATCCCGTTCCTGGCCTGACGGCCGCGGCGAGCGCGGCGATGTCGTCCGGGCTCACCCGGCAGCAGCCGCCCACGTACGCGACGCCGGCGGCGAGCCAGTCCCGGACCAGGTCGGGCGAGAACCGCGGATCGCCGGTCCAGCCGCGTGCCCGCGCGTCCCAGGTCTCGCCGCTGTTGGGGTAGGCGATCACCGCTTTCCCGCTCGCCTCGCGCGCGATCTCCGCCGCCGCCGCGACGTCGCGGGGGTCGCAGCAGTTCACGCCCACCGCCACGATCTGGTCGTTGCCGCGCGCCACGGCGAAGGCCTCGGTCAGGGGCTGGCCGGCGCGCGTGCTCTCGCCCTCCACCGTGTACGACAGCCACGCCGGGACGTCCAGTCCTTCGATGGCGAGCAGCATCGCCTCGGCTTCGTCCACATCGGGCACGGTCTCGCAGGCGAGCAGGTCCGGCCCGGCCGCGGCGAGGATCTCCGCGCGGGGCCGGTGGAACGTGGCCAGTTCCGCGACGCTCAGTCCGTAGTGGCCGCGGTACTCCGACCCGTCGGCGAGCGTGGCGCCGTACGGCCCGATCGAGGCGGCGACCAGTTCGTCGCCGGTCACCCGCGCCTCACGGGCGAGCTCGACGCTCAGCTGCAGCAGCCGCACGGCCTCGTCCCGGTCCAGGCCCAGTTCGGCGAACCCGGCCAGGCTCGCCTGGTAGCTCGCGGTGGTCGCGACCGTCGCCCCGGCGCGGAAGAACGCCCGGTGCGCGGCGACGATCGCGGCCGGGTCGTCGGCGAGCAGCCGCGCGGACCACAGCTCGCCCGACAGGTCGTGCCCGCGCGCCTCCAGTTCGGTGGCCAGGCCACCGTCGAGCACGACGGTCACGGGCCCGCGCGCAGGAAGGTCAGCTCGCGCCACCACACGTCGGCGAGCACGTCCAGCGCCAGCTCGCGGTCGTGCCCGACGCCGCGGATCAGCCAGTGGTAGCAGGCCTGTTCCAGTTGCAGCACCAGCAACAGCGCGCGGGTCAGCCCGGCCTGCTCGTGCTCGCCGGTCCACTGTGCCAGGTACGGCGACAGCTCGCGGGCGGCGTCCACACCCCACTGGTAGTGCCGCGCCGCGACGCGCGGGTCGTCGGCGACCGCCTGCGTCAGGACGTCGATCTCCACCGCGTAGCGCGCCCAGAACGCCAGCACGTGCTCGTCCAGCCAGGCACGCACGCGGTCGCGCGTCAGTTCCGGGAACCGGGCGAGCATGCGGTACAGCGCGGCGGTGTCCGGCAGGATCCGCTCGAACAACGCCGCCGCGATGTCGGCCTTGTCGCGGAAGTGCGCGTAGAAGGTGGCCCGGCTGCCGTTGGCGGCCGCCACGATGTCGGCGACCGTGGCGGCGTGGTAGCCGAGACGGGCGAAGACCTCGCGGGCGCACTCGAGGTAACGGTCGTGCGCTTCCCGCCACTGCTGCTCGCGGAACGTGTTCCGGGCAGGCGTGGAGATGCCGGTCATCACCCCATCGTAGTGCGCCCGCCGGGGGACGACACCTCCGCGCGTGCGGTTTCCCCTGCGGCTGCGCGGGATCCGCCTCCGGAGGCCGGGACGGGCGCGCGTCCCGCGGGCACGTGGAGCGCGCCCGCCCCGGCGAGGGGGAGGGTTGGAGCGGCACCCGGCGCCGGGGATCGGCCCGGGACAAAGGAGTCATCCCGGCGACGAGTGCCTCGCTCTAGACTGAACGAGCGAACTCGTGACGGAAACGAACCACCGTTGCACTTTCGGTGTACTTGCCGGGCCACGATGTGGTTACCCTGATCGTGTGGCCGCCGGGACGAACTCTCCGGGAGCCGCGACCGCCCACCAGTGGACGGGGCGGGAGGCGCGGCTGCTGCGGCACGCCCTCCGCCTGTCCGTGCGGGGGTTCGCGGCCTACCTCGGCGTCGCGGCGCGCACCGTCGCCAAGTGGGAGAGCGGCGGGACCTCCACGGTGCCGCGGCCGGACACCCAGGCGATCCTGGACACCGCGCTGGCCAGGGCCGACGACGGCGCCCGCACCCGGTTCGAAGTGCTGGTGACCGAGGCGCGCGAAACCGATCGCCGGCCGGAACCGGCCCCCCGCTACGACTACGAGGCCTGGACCGACGACCTGGACCGCACGGTGGCGTGCCTGGGGCGCCAGGAGTTCCGGCTCGCGCGCACGCTGCTGGACCGGTGGCTGGGCCGCTTCGAGCCGAACAGCTCGGACCGGCAGGGCATGTACCTCTACGGCCGGTCGCTGCGGCTGCTCGGCGAGGTGCGGCAGGACCAGGGCGCGCTGCGCGGGCCGCTGTCGGCCGAGCACGTCTACCGGCAGGCGCTGCGGGTGTTCACCGAGCTGGAGTCGCCGCGCCGGGTGGCGCAGCTGGAACTGCAGCTGGTCGTGATCGACGAGATGTCCGGTCAGCTGGAGTCGGCCGCGGCCCGGTACCGGACCCTGACCGACGACGAGCGGCTCAGCCCGCACGACCGCACGCGCGCGCGGCTGTGGGTGGGCACGGCGCTGAGCAAGGGCGGCCTGCACGAGATGGCGACCGAGCACATCGTGCCCGCGATCCGCGAGTTCGAAGCGCTGGAGGAGCCCGCGGACTGGTCGATCGCGCACCAGAAACTCGCGCTGGCCCACCGCGGCGCGGGCGATCTCACCGCCGCCGGCCGCGCCATCGACGTGGCCCTGTCCAACCGCGTCGACGACACGCCGCTGCAGCAGGTGCGGCTGGACACCGCGCACGCGCACATCCTGCTCTCCGACACCGCCACCGCGGATTCCGGGCTCGCCATTCTGGAGCGGACCGCGCGCATTTCCACCCGCTACGGGCTCATGCACCAATTGCGCAGCATCGACGGCATTCGCCGCGGTTTCGAGTCCCGGTAAGAAGCCGATGCGGAAAGTGCTGCTCGACCGGGTGTGGGCCGACGCCGAACTGGTCTGGGAGTTCCACCGGCTGCGCCACCGCCCGAAGCCGTGCTCGGCCGCCGTGGCGCTGGGCTGCAACGACCTCGGCGTCGCCGCGCACGCGGCCGAACTGTACCACCGCGGCCTGTTCCCGGTCGTGGTGTTCACCGGTGGCAACAGCCGCGAGACCGTGCGCGCGTTCCCGCGCGGCGAGGGCGTGCACTACCGGGAGCGGGCCCTGGAACTCGGGGTGCCCGACGACGCGATCCTGGTGGAGCCGAACGCGACCAACACCGGCGAGAACATCGCGCTGTCGCGGGAGGTCCTCGCCGCCGCCGGGGTCGAGGTGTCGTCGTTGATGCTGGTCTCGATGCCGTACATGGAGCGGCGGGCGTTCGCGACGACGCGGAAGGTGTGGCCGGAGGTGGAACCGGTGTGCGCGTCGGCCCCGGTGTCGCTGACCGAGTACGCGCTGCGGACCCAGCACGGCACCGAGCTCATCGACATGATCGTGGGCGATTTCCAGCGCCTGATCGAGTATCCCCGAAAGGGTTTCGCGATTCCGCAGAAAATTCCTCCGATCGTGTATTCGGCGTATCGGCGACTGGTGGCCGCCGGATTCCGCAGCCGTATGCTGTGATTCCATACGGGCCGTGCCCGAGACGCTTTCCTGCGCGGTCCATCAACCGAATCTCTTCCCACGACTGTCCACACTGGCCAAACTGGCCCGCGCCGACGTGTGGGTCGTGCTCGACGACGTCCAGTTCAACGCCCGCGACTACCAGCACCGCGCCCGCCTCGCCGCGGCCGCCGACCCCGAGGCCCAGCGCTGGCTGACCGTGCCGGTGCACCGGCCACGCGGCCGGGACAGCCGGATCGGCGAGCTGCGTCTCGCCGACCCGGCCGCGACGCACCGCACGATGTCCCGCCTGGTGCGGCAGTACTACGGCCGCTGCGCGCACTGGGCGGAGACCGGCGAGATCGTCGAGGAGGTGCTCGCCGCGCTGGCGCTGAACGAGCACCTGGCGGTCGTGGCCGAGGTGTCGGTGCGCGCCATGCTGCACCGCCTCGGCTGGCGGGGCGACGTGCTGCGCAGCAGCGAGCTGCCCGCGCGCGACGGGCGGTCCGAACGGCTGGCCGACCTGACCGCCGCGGTCGGCGCGAGCACCTACCTGTGCGGGCCGGGCGGCGCGAAGTACCTGTCGGAGCGCCCGTTCCTGGACCGCGGGCTCCAGGTGCGCTACCCGCCGCCGCCCCCGCTGAGCCGCGCACCCGGAATGCGCACCGCGAGCGCGCTGTGGGCGTTCGCCGCGCGCGGCCCCGCCGGGGTCCGGGACGCGCTCGCGACCGACTGCGTGCCCGCGCGCTGACCCAAGACCCCTTCTACACAAGGTAAAGACGATTCCGGCAACCGGGCCTTCACGGCGGCCCGGTTACCCTCGCCTCCCGTGCGCCCGTCTCGTGCCCTCCCCCGGTTCCTCGCCTTCTGCGCCGTCGCGGGTGTTCTCGTCGCCGGGGTCGTCGCGCCCGTCGCCCTGGGCGCGGGTGTGCTCTCCAACCAGGTCGCCGACGCGGTGGACGGGATCTCCGCGACGCTCGCGAACAGCGAGCAGCCGCTGGTGACCACGGTGACCGACCGCGACGGCACCCCGATCGCGACGTTGTTCGACCAGTACCGGCTCCCGGTCACCGCGGACGGGATCGCACCGGCGATGAAGGCAGCGATCGTGTCGATCGAGGACCGCCGCTTCTACGACGAGGGCGGCGTCGACGTGAAGGGCATGGTGCGCGCCGCGCTGCACGACTCCTCCGGCGGCAGCACGCAGGGCGGGTCGACGATCACCCAGCAGTACGTCAAGAACTACCTCATCAACGTCGTCGACCGGAACGACCGGGCGGCGCAGCTGGCCGACCAGGCCGACACGATCGCCCGCAAGCTGCGCGAAGCCAAGATCGCCGTCCAGCTCGGACAGACGGTGTCCAAGGAGGACATCCTCACCGGCTACCTGGACGTGGTGGAGTTCACCGGCAACGTCTACGGGGTGGGGGCCGCCGCGCACGCCTACTTCGGCACCACGCCGGACAAGCTGACCGTGCCGCAGGCCGCGCTGCTCGCCGGGATGGTGAACAACCCCAACCTCTACAACCCCTACACCCACCCGGACCAGGCCCTGAAGCGGCGCAACCTGGTGATCGACGCGATGGTCAGCACGAAGACCCTCACCCCGGCCGACGGCGCCACCGCGAAGGCCGCGCCGCTCGGCGTCCTGCCGGACGGCCCGGACATCCCGTCGAGCACCTGCTTCGGCGCGGCGCCGGACGCCGGGTTCTTCTGCCAGTACGCGGAGAGCTACCTCATCCAGGCCGGGTTCACCGCCGACCAGCTGGAGACGGGCGGGTACACGATCCGCACGACGCTGGACCCGGTGGTGAGCCGGATCGCGAAGGACGCCGTGGACGCCAACGTGCCGACCAGGCAGGACGGCGTGGCGAACACGTTCGCGGTCGTCCGGCCCGGCCAGGCCGGCCACGAGGTGCTCGCGATGGTCGCCAACCGGAACTACGGCACCGACCCCGCGCGAGGCGAGACGTCGACCAACATCGTGGCGGGGGCGAGCAACGTGTTCGGCGCCGGCTCGTCGTTCAAGATCTTCACCTCGGCCGCGGCGCTGGAGAGCGGGAAGGCGGGCCTGGACACCCCGCTGCCCAACCAGGCCGGCCAGTGCTTCACCCAGCCCGGCGCGAACCGGTACACGCAGCCGTACTGCGTGCAGAACGACGGGGTGGGCTACCCGGACCCGATCTCGCTGCGGGACGGGCTGGCCACCTCGCCCAACGTCGCCTTCGTCAACCTGGAGCAGCAGGTCGGCATGCCGGCCGTGCTGGACATGGCGCGGCGGCTGGGCCTGCGAAACACGCTGGCGACGAACGACGCGGGCGCCAAGCCCGACCCGTCGTCGTCGAACCCGCAGTACAGCCAGCCGCAGTCGCAGTACTTCCAGGACAAGCTGTCGTTCACGCTCGGCAACAGCCCGGTGAGCCCGCTGGAGATGGCGAACGTGTCGGCGACGCTGATGAGCGGCGGCACGTGGTGCCCGCCCGACCCCGTGCTGTCGGTCACCGACCGGTACGGGCACGATGTGCCGGTGCGGCAGCAGGCGTGCGAGCAGGTGGTGCCGCCGGGGCTGGCGGACTCGCTGCTGAACGGGCTGAGCCAGGACACCGTGTCGGGCACCTCCGCGGCGGCGGCTTCGGCGGCCGGCTGGCACCACGCGGACTTCGGCAAGACGGGCACGACGCAGCAGAGCGAGTCGGTCGCGTTCGTCGGCGGGGTCGACGACTACGCCGTGTCGTCCATGGTCTTCGCCGACGGCCCGCACCCGGCCGAGATCTGCCCCGGCACGCCCGTGCACCTGGGCTCGTGCGGACACGGCGCGTTCGGCGGCACGGTGGCGGCGCCGCCGTACTTCCGCGCCATGAACCAGATCCTGGGCAGCCGCCCGGACATCCCGATCCCGGCGGCCGATCCGGCATACCTGCAGGCCCGCTCGTAGCCGGCGCGGGAGGCCGATCGTCCGGCCTCCCGCCTCCCCGCCGAGCGTGATCACTGGTCAGCCCGCGGGGTCCTGGCTCAGCAACCCGTCGTCCGCCATGGCGGTTCCCGTGCCCCGTCCGCCGACGACCAGCGTCGTGTCGAGCGCGCCCGGTGACCGCCGCCAGCCGCCGGGCCCCGGTCAACCTCCTTCGCATCGTGGCGGTCAGGCCTGGACACAACCTAGCCACGCACCGGGGCCGTGTCGTAACCTCGCGTGAGTGGGCTTCGCGGAGGAGGCGCCGTCCGGCGGCGGGCTCGAGCCGGGTGAGCTGGTCGCCGGGCAGTACGAGGTCGACAGGTGCTTCGCCCGCGGCGCGTTCGGCTTCGTCTACCTCGCCCGCGACCGCAACCTGCAGGGCAAGCAGGTGGTGCTCAAGGGCCTGACCCGCCCGCACGACACGGCCGCGATCAAGCTCGCCGCGCACGAGAGCCGCGTCCTCACCGCGCTCGAACACCCCAGCATCGTGCGGATCTTCAACGTCGTCACCCACCGCGGCCTCAGCTACCTGGTGATGGACCACGTCGACGGGCCGACCCTGCGCAGCGTGCGCGACGCGGGCGGGCTGACGATCGCCGACGCGCTCGCCTGCGCCGTCGACGTGCTGGGCGCGCTGGGCTACCTGCACCGGCAGGGCCTGCTGTACTGCGACATGAAGCCGGACAACGTGATCCGCGCCGGCGAGTCGGTCAAACTGGTCGACTTCGGCGCGATCCGCCGCACCGGCGACCGGGAGAGCCCGGTCCTGGGCACCCCGCCGTACCTGGTCGGCCACACCGAGATTCGCGAGCACGGGCTGACCGAGCGGGCCGACATCCACGCCGTCGGCGTCATGCTGGACGAACTCGTCGAGTGCGACGCGGGCGAACCGGGCGCGGAGTCCTTCCGCCGCCTGGTCGCCCGCGCGACCGCGGACTTCGACCGGCGCTTCGCCGACGTGCCGGAGATGCTGAACCAGGTGCGCGGCGTGCTGCGCGAGGTGCGCTGCCTCGCCGACGGCAGACCGCGGCCCGCCCGCTCGGCGGTGTTCGCCGAATCCGCGGCGCTGCTGGACGACGGGCTCAGCCTGGCCCCGCCGCTGGCCGCGTGGACCGGCGACGGCGGCGGCGCACTGGCCGACGAGGCCGGGATCGACCTGATCCAGGACTGCGAGGTCACCGGGTTCACTGTGGACGGTGACCGGGTGACCGGGGTGCGGACCAGCCGCG
>NZ_JBEXTZ010000104.1:0-28333 GCF_040614195.1 Amycolatopsis sp. NPDC006125 | reverse complement strand
CAACACCCCATGGGTGCGGACCCGGCCGCCGGCCCACATCCGCCGCCGCCCCGGCCCCGGCGGCGCCGGCACACAGTTACGCACCGGATGCCCGTCCGGCCCCAGATCCGCCTGCGCCGGGCGTTCCAGCAGGTAGAACCAGTGCCACAACAACGGCAACCCCTCGCCGCGCTCCAAATCGGGCACCGGCACGTCCAGCAACGCCCCCAGCGCCCACGCGGGCTCCGGCGACAACACTTCACTACGCTCCACGATCTCCGGCACGGCGTCAGATCCGGTTCCGGTTGATCAGCTGGCGGGCGATCACCCCGCGCTGGATCTCGTTGGTGCCCTCACCCACGATCATCAACGGCGCATCCCGGAAATACCGCTCCACATCGAACTCCGTCGAATACCCATACCCGCCGTGGATCCGCACCGCGTTCAACGCCACCTCCATCGCCGTCTCCGACGCGAACAACTTCGCCATCCCCGCCTCCATGTCACACCGCTGCCCCGAGTCATACCTACGAGCAGCCATCAACACCAGCTGCCGCGCCGCCTCCAGCTTCGTCGCCATGTCCGCCAGATAGTTCCCGATCGACTGATGCTGCCAGATCGGCTTACCGAACGACTGCCGCTGCTGGGCGTACCGCAGCGAGTCCTCCAGCGCCGCCCGCCCCACGCCCAGGGCCCGGGACGCCACCTGGATCCGGCCCACTTCCAGGCCCTTCATCATCTGCGCGAACCCCTCACCCTCGGCACCACCCAGCAGCGCGTCCACCGGTGCGCGGTACCCGTCGAAGGACAGCTCGCAGCTCTCCACCCCCTTGTAGCCCAGCTTCGGCAGGTCACGGGACACGGTGAGCCCGTCGCCGTGTTCCACCAGCAGGATGCTCATCCCCGCGTGCCGGGGCGTCGCGGCCGGATCGGTCTTGCACAGCAACGCGATCAGCTGGGAGCGGCGGGAGTTGGTGATCCACGTCTTCGCGCCGTTGACAACGTATTCCGAGCCGTCGCGCCGGGCCGTGGTGGTCATCGCCTGCAGATCGGATCCGCCGCCCGGCTCGGTGAGCGCCATGGTCGCCCGGATCTCCCCGGTGGCCATCCGCGGCAGGTACCGGTCCCGCTGCTCCGGCGTGCCGAACGTGGCGATCAGCTTCGACACCACCGTGTGCCCGCCCATCGCTCCGGCGAGGCTCATCCAGCCGCGCGCCAGCTCCTCGGTGACCTGGACGTAGCACGGCATCGACACCGCGACCTCGCCCCACGGTTCCGGGATCGCCAGCCCGAAGATGCCCATCTCCTTCATCGCGTCGATGAGCTTCTCCGGATAGGTGTTGTCGTGCTCCAGCTCCCGCGCCACCGGCCGGACCTCGCGGTCCACGAAGTCCCGGACGGTGTCGACGATGAACTGCTCTTCGGTGCTCAGCTCAGGCATGGTGTGTCCCCGCAGTGGTGGGTGGCGGCACGAGGTGCCGGGGTCCGGTGGCGACGCCGTCGAGGGCGAGCACCCGGCCGCCCTTGGCCGCCGTGACGACGAGTGTGTCGCGGGCCGGGCCCGCGAAGCACAGGTTGGTCGGAAAGGTGCCGTCCGGGAAGCGGATCGGCGCCACCGGGGTGCCGTCGGTGCCGAGCACGGCGATCCGGTCGGCGTCGGGCAGGGCCGCGTAGAGCCGCCCGTCGGCGTCGAACGCCAGGCCGTCCGGCCCGCCGGGAAGCGCGGCGAGGACACCGATGAAACGCAGGGACGCCCCGTCCCAGCTGTAGCCGAGCAGACGGCGTTCGCGGGTAGCGGCGACGACCAGCCGGTCGCCGTCGAAGGCCAGCCCATTGGGGAAGTCGATCCCCTCGGCCACCACTTCGAGCCGGCCGTCCCGCGGGTCGTAGGCGAACACCTGGCCGGGCCCCTCCTCGTGGGGGCTGCCGGGGTCGGTGAACCAGATACGCCCGTCCGGGCCGCGGACCAGGTCGTTGGGCGCACGCACGCCGGTGGTGAGGGCGTCCAGGACCGTGCCGCCGAGCAGGGTCTGCAGTCCCGCCGCGGCCGGGCGGTGCGAGCTGCTCCGCCGCACCGATCCCCCGTTCTGGGCGACCCACACCCGGCCGTGCTCGTCCTCAGCCAGCCCGTTGGGGCCGCCGCCGGTCTCGACACGTCGCACGACGGCGCCGGTGCGGTGGTCGAGTTCGAGGACCTGGCCGCGGGACACGCTGGTCACGAGCAGGCGGCCGTCGCTGGTCCACAACGGGCCTTCGGTGAAGCCGGCGCCGCTGGTGAGCAACCGGATGTCAGGCATCGAACACCTCGCGGAGCTTGAGCTTGCTGACCTTGCCGGTGTCGGTGAGCGGCAGGTCGGCGGCGGTCATCAGGACGAACCGCGACGGCACCTTGTACCCGGCCGCCTGGCCCCGGATGTGGGCGGTCAGGTCGGCGACGAGCCCGTCCTGCTCGGTTCCCGGGTCGCGGGGCACCAGCACGCAGGCCATCACCTCGTCTCCGTTCTCGCCGGGCACGCCCATGACGAAGGCCTGGTCGACGGCCTCGTGCGCGATGAGGATGTCCTCGACCTCGGCGGGGGCGATGTTGATGCCCTTGATCTTCATCATCTCCTTGCGCCGCCCGGCGAAGTGCAGCCGGCCGTGCTCGTCGAGCCACCCCAGGTCGCCGGTGCGGAACCAGCCGCCGGGGCGGATGGCGTCGGCGTCGAGTTCGGGCGCGTCGAGGTAGCCGTCGATCACCGCGCCGGACAGCTCGATCTCCCCGGTCACCCCGGCCGGGCACGGCACGCCGGCGTCGTCGACGATCCGGACCTGCTGCGTGGGCAGCGCGGTGCCGCAGGTGCTCAGCTTGACCTCGACCGGATCGAGCGCGTCGCTGACCGTGGAGTGCCCGTAGCCTTCGGTGAGCCCGTACATGCTGCACACCTGCGTGACGCCGAGTTCCTCGATCACCAGGCGCTTGTCCTCGGCGGTGAACCCGCACGTGCCGGTGCGCAGCGACGAGATGTCGCGCTTGCCGAACGACGGCGCCGACAGCAGCGCCCGCGTGGTGGGCGCGAGTCCGTAGTAGACGGTGCAGCGCTCGCGCTCGATGAAGGCCAGCGCCTCCTCGCCGTCGAGGCGTTCCTGCAGGCAGAGCGTGGTGGCGTGGGTGAGGGCGACGGGCAGGGCGTTGGCCGTGCCGTAGCCGAAGAAGAACGGCGCCGAGATCCACAGCCGGTCGCCGGGGCGCAGGTGCTGGCGGCGGCCGATCTCGCGGGGGTTGGCGACCAGCGGGCCGTGGCGCAGCGGGACCGGTTTGGGTTTCGCGGTGCTGCCGCTGGTGAACAGGATCGCCGCCAGGTCGCCGGGGCCGACCGGGACGTCGACGGGCGGGCCGGCGGGCAGCGCCGGGGGCAGCTCGGCGCCGGTGGGCCAGGTGAGCGCGCCGAGGTAGTCGCGGCGGGATTCGCCGTAGAGCTCGCCGTACCCGGCCTGGGCCAGGTCGGCGAGGACGTCGCGGCCGAACAGCTTGTCGTCGGTGACGACGGCGCGCAGCCCGGTCCGCTCGATCACGTAGGCGTATTCGGAGGAGCGGTACCAGGTGTTGACCGGGACCGCGACGAGACCGGCGAGGTGCGCGCCGAGAGTCGCGGTGAGCCAGCGCAGCCCGTTGGGCAGCAGCACTCCCACCCGGTCACCCGGCCGCAGTCCCGCGGCCGCGTAGCCCGCGGCCATGCGTTCACACGCGCCGAGCAGGCCGGCGAAGGTGGTGCGGCCGTCGGCGGCGACCACGGCCTCGTGGTCGCCGAAGTGCTCGCCGAGGGTACGCAGCACCCCGGGCAGGGTGTCCTGGTCGAGAAGCCGGTAGTGATCCACAGTGGACTCCTTCAGGCGGGCCGGAACCGCACCAGCGGGGTGCCGTTCACGCGCTCGAACGTGGCCGTCACGGGCAGGCCGACGCGGACGTCGCCGCCGGTGACGTTGCTGATGATCTGCACGCCCTCGGTGAGCAGCACGACCGCGACGACGTACGGCGGCTGCGGCCCCGGTGGCGGGAAATAGGCCTTGCGGAACACGGCGTAGGACCACACCGTGCCGGTGCCGGCCGCGGTGAACCACTCGATGTCGCCGTGGACGCGGCAGTGCGGGCAGACCGGTTTGGGCGGGAAGCGGGACTCCCCGCAGGCCCGGCACCGCGCCACGCGCAGCTGCCCGGCTTCGAGCCCGGCGAGGTGCGGGGTGAGGTCGATGGTGCTCACGGCCGGCTCCCGTACACGACGGAGGACACCAGCGGCGCGGCGCAGGCGTACTGGATGTGGGTCGCGCCGGGGATCTGCCGTGCGCCGCATTCGCCGCGCAGCTGGCGCACGGCCTCCACGTTGAGACCCCAGCCCTGCAGGTAGCTTTCGGACAGGTGCCCGCCGGAGGTGTTCACCGGGAGCTCACCCCCCAGCCCGATCCGGCCGTCCTGGATCCAGCGCCCGGATTCCCCGCGAGGACAGTAGCCCAGGCCTTCCAGGGTGAACAGCACGTTGGGGCTGAAGTTGTCGTAGAGCATCAGGCCGTCCACGTCGGCCCGGTCGATGCCGGCCTGGCGCAGCGACTCCGCGCCGGCCTCGCCGATCGCCCCGGCCCAGAAGTCCTCGGGCGGGACGTCGGAGCCGAGGAACTGGGCCCGCTGGGCGGTGCCGAGCACGTAGACCGGCGGCCGCGGCAGGTCCGGGGCGCGCTCGGCGGTGGTGAGGATCATCGCCACGCCTCCGTCGTTGATCAGGCAGTAGTCGAACAGGTGCAGCGGTTCGACGATGTGGCGCGAGGCCAGGTAGGTCTCCAGGTCGAGCGGGTCGCGCATCACCGCCGCCGGGTTGAGGGCGGCGTGGCGGCGGAAGGTCAGCGCCACCTCGGCCAGTTGCTCCTCGGTGGTGCCGTACTGGTGGCGGTGCCGCTGGAACATCAGCGCCGAGAACGCGCCCGGGGAGGTCATGCCGTAGGGCCGGGTCAGTTCCGGCGCGGTGCCGTAGCCCTCCCCGGCCGCGGTGTAGCCGGTGCCGCCTGCGCCGTAGGTGGCGCCCGCGGAGCGGCCGTCGTTGCCGTAGACCAGCGCCACGGTCCGGCACTGCCCGGTGCGCAGCGCGGCGGTCGCCAGTTCGATCGCCGCCCCGCACATCCGGCCCTCGGCCGGGAGCGGCACGCACCACCGCGGCTGCAGACCGTGGGCCGAGGCGAAGGATTCGTAGCCGGTGACGCGGCAGGCGACCAGCCCGTCGACGTCCCGGACGTCCATCCCGGCGTCGGCCAGCGCCTCGCGCAGCGCCCAGCCGGCCAGGTCGTCGGCGGAGTGGCCGGGCAGCTTGCCGAAGCGGGTGGTGCCCACCCCGGCGACGGCCGCGAGTGGCCTGTTCATCACGACTCCCTCGTCGTCTGATACTTGATAATGTATAAAGTCAATCCAGAAAGCAAGACCCCGGACGAAAAAAGGGCCTGCTCAGAAGGCGTCGTCGGCCAGGACGCCCTGGTCCCGCAGCGTGCGCACCACGTGGTCGCCCTCCAGCCGGACGTGCTCCCGGCTGGCGGCGTCGGCGGCCGCGGCGTCGCCGTCCCGCAGCGCGCGCAGGATGCGGGCGTGCCCCTTGTTCGCCTCGGGACCGCCGCCGGAGGGCACCTCGTACACCGAGCGCGGCAGGTTGCGGGACAGCTGGCGCAGCACCGACAGCAGACGGCGGCTGCCCCCGGTCTTGTTGATCAGGGAGTGGAACTCCCAGTTGAGGTCGTGCAGCTCGTCGCCGTCGGTGCTGCGCTGCATCTGCTCGTGCAGCTCCTCCAGCTTGCGCAGGACCGGCTCGGTGATCCAGGTGGCCGCCCGCGCGGTCGCCAGGCCCTGGACCATCCCGTAGATCCGGTAGTGGTCCTCGATGTCCTCCTGGCGGATCGGCACGATGAACGTGCCGCGGTGCGGCTCGGTGTCGACCAGCCCCTCGGTCTCCAGGGTGATGAGGGCTTCCCGGACCGGGAGCCGGCTCACGCCGAGCTCGGCGGCGATCGCGTCCTGCGGCACGCGCTGCCCGCGTTCCAGGGTGCCGTCGAAGATGCGCTCGCGGATGTGGGCGGCGACCTCGTCGCTCATGCTCCGCCGCTTCGGCTGCGCCGCCCTGGCCATGCCGCCACCCCGTCCCCGTGTCGCTGCTGCGGGATACTTTATCAACGTTACTCCTCGCCGATGGGGGAAATACGCGGGGCGGGCGCGGGCTCCACCCGGTTGCCGCACACCCGCAGCGTCGACCGCGCCGCCAGGTGCTCGTCGGCGGCTGCCTCGGCCATGCTCAGCACCGGCGTGACGCAGGCGTCGAGTGGCTCGAACACCGCCGCCCACTCCGCGCGGGTGCGGCCGGCGAAGATCTCCGCGAACAGCTTCTTCGTGGCCGGCCAGGACTCCCGGTCCCACTGGTCCGGCAGCTGGGCGGGGTCCAGGCCGAGCGCGCGCACCAGCCGCTCGTAGAACTGCGGCTCCATGCTGCCCACCGCCAGGTACTCGCCGTCGGCGGTCTCGTAGACGTCGTAGAACGGCGCGCCGGTGTCGATGTCGTTCGTGCCGGGCTCGGGCTGCCACCGGCCGTCGGCGACGCGCTGCCAGATGCCGGACATCAGCAGGCTGGCCCCGTCGACCATCGCCGCGTCGACGACCTGGCCGCGGCCGGTCGCGTCGCGCTCCCGCAGCGCGGCCAGCAGCCCGAAGGCGAGCAGCATCCCGCCGCCGCCGTAGTCCCCGACGAGGTTGAGCGGCGGCACCGGCGCCTGTCCCCGCCGCGCGATCGAGCGCAGGGCGCCGGTGACGGCGAGGTAGTTGATGTCGTGCCCGGCCTTGGCGGCCAGCGGGCCGTCCTGCCCCCAGCCGGTCATGCGGCCGTAGACCAGGCGCGGGTTGAGCTCCGCGCACGCTCGCGGCCCCAGGCCCAGCCGTTCCATGACGCCCGGCCGGAAGCCTTCGACGAGCACGTCGGCGGAGGTGATCAGCTCGCGGGCCTGCCCCAGGCCGTCGTCGGATTTGAGGTCGAGGTGCACAGTGCGGCGGCCGCGGTCGAGGATGCCGCCGTCCCGGTCGCCGCCCGGGCGGTCGATCCGGACGACCTCGGCGCCGGCGTCGGCGAGCATCATCGCGGCGAACGGCGCCGGGCCGAGCCCGGCGAACTCCACCACGCGCAGTCCGTTCAGCGGTCCCATCAGTGTTCCCTTCACGCCGGCTGCCGGTACGGATCGCCGATGCTGCGCCCGCCGCACACGACGAGCACCTGGCCGGTGACGTAGGAGGCGCCGGCCAGGTAGGCCACCGCGTCGGCGACGTCGCCGGGGTGCCCGGCGCGGCCGACCGGGATCGCCTCCAGGGTGCGTTCCCGGATGCGGTCGGGCAGCCCCTCGGTCATCCGGGTGGCGACGAACCCGGGCGCGACGCAGTTGACGGTGATGCCCTGGCGCGCGACCTCCAGCGCCAGGGACCGGGTGGCGCCGACGAGCCCGCCCTTGGCCGTGGAGTAGGCGGTGGAGCCGAAAGTGCCCAGCCAGGCGCGGGAGGCGATGTTGACCACCGCTCCCCCGCCGCGCCGCGCCATCGGGCCGAGCAGCAGCCGCGTGAGGGCCAGCGGGCCGAGCAGGTTGATCGCGAGCAGGCGGCGGAACAGCGCAGGGTCGAGGCGGCCGACCCGCGCGTCCTCGAGCACGCCGGCGCAGTTGACCAGGACGTCGATCCCGCCGAACTCCGCCACGCACGCGGTGGCGACCTTCTCCCGGGACTCGGGCGAGGTGACGTCCAGGACCATCGGCCGCGCCTTCGGCCCGATGCTCGCCGCAGCCTCCGCCGGGTCGAGGTCGGCGACGACCACGACGTCGGCCTCGCGGGCCAGCCGTTCGCAGATGCCCCGGCCGATGCCACCGGCGCCGCCGGTCACGAGCGCGGTCTTCATGGCCGCAACCTCCCCAGACCGCTGCCGGCGGTCACGTAGATCTCCTGTCCGGTGATGTCCCCGCCGTCGGCGGCGAGCAGCGCGGACACCTGGTGGGCGACCGCGGTTTCGGCGCCCTCGGCGTAGAGCACGGTGTTGACCGTGATGCCGTCCCGGGCGAGCTCGATCGCCAGCGTCCGCGCCATCGACAGCACCCCGCCCGCGACGGCCCCGGCCGCGGTGGCGTGCGGCCGGCCCAGCGCGGCTTCGGCCGGGAGCAGGAACACCAGCCGTCCCGTTCCGGACAGCGCGGGCAGCTGCCGCTGCAGTTCGGCCAGCACACCGGCGAGCACGTCGCCGATCTCGGCGTCGAGCAGCTCGTCGGACAGCGCTTCCAGGTCCCGGTCGCCGGGCAGGTCCGGGGCCAGGCACGCGGCGGGCACCGGGGATTCCAGTGTGGACAGTGCCGCGGTGAGCGCGGCGGAGCCGCCCCACACGTGCACGGTCGTGGTCACCTGCGTCATCGGGACATCACCAGCGTCGTCACCGATCCTCCGTCCGTTCCGTTGACCGTGCCGCCCTTGCAGTAGCTCAGCCCGACGCGCGCGCCCTCGACTTGGCGGGCCCCGGCGGTGCCGCGCAGCTGCCAGGTCAGCTCGCAGGCCTGGGCGACGCCGGTGGCGCCGACCGGGTGCCCGCGCGAGAGCAGCCCGCCGCTGGGGTTGACGGGCAGCCGCCCGCCGAGCGCGGTGTGCCCGGCCTCGGTCCACGCCGCGCCTTCGCCGCGCGGGATCAGGCCGAGTCCTTCCATCCGGACGATCTCGGCGATCGTGAAGCAGTCGTGCATTTCCACCAGGTCGATGTCCTCCGGACCGGTGCCGGTGAGCTTCCAGGCCTCCTCGGCCGCCCGGCGCGAGACGTCCTCCTCGTTGACGTCGCCGGTGCCGGGCCGCACGCTGCCGCTGACGAGCGCGCAGCCCAGCATGCGCGGCACGGAGCCGGTCACGCCGAGGCGGCGCAGCCCGGCCGGGCTGCACAGCACCATCGCCGCGGCGCCGTCGGAGATCGGGCTGCAGTCGAGCAGCCCGAGTGGTTCGGCGATCGGTCGCGCGGACAGCACCTCCTGCAGGCTGACCGGCCGCTGGTACTGGGCGAACGGGTTGTGCACCGAGTGGGCGTGGTTCTTCACCGCGACCGCGGCGATCTGCTCGCGGGTCGCGCCGTGGTCGGCCATGTAGCGGCGGGCGCTGAGCCCGTGGCCGGCGGCCATCACGTACCCGACCGCCGCGTCCAGGTCGCCCGGGTCGGGCCGCACGCCCCCGGACACCCGGTCGGTCATCTTCTCCACGCCGATCACGAGCACGACGTCGTGCAGGCCCGCGGCGAGGGCCACCCACGCCTCGCGCAGCGCGGTGGCCCCGCTGGCGCAGTAGTTCTCGTGGTTGGACACCGGGCGTCCGTCGAGGCCGAGCTGCGCCGCGACGCGCTGCCCGGCGACCGGGCCGCCGAAGACGTGCCCGACGTAGAGGGCGTCCACTTGGGACAGTTCCGCGCCTGCGTCGGTGAGCGCGGCGCGGGCGGCGCCGACGGCCATGCGCTCCAGGGTGACGTCGGCGGGGTACTTGCCGAACCGGATCATGCCGGCGCCGGCGACGTGGGCGGGTGCGAGCGTCATGCCGCCACCCCCGCGCGGAACCGGTAGCCGACCAGGTCGGCGCCGTCGGCGTCCTGACCGGTGGTCGTCAGTTCCAGGTGCACGGGCAGGCCGATCGCGACGTCCTCGGGGGCGGTCCCGCTGATCTGGGCGAGCACGCGGACTCCCTCCGGCAGGTCGACGTAGGCCAGCACGTAGGGCACCTCGACGCCGGGTGGCGCCTGCCGGACGACGGTGAAGCTGTACACCGTGCCCGCGGGCGAGAGCTCGGTCTCGCGGATCCCCTCGACCGCCCGGCACCCAGGACAGAACTCCCGCGCCGGGAACGAGACCGTGGCGCACCGGTCACACCGGGACCCGAGCAGGCGTGGCGGGGTCAGCTTCAGCAGTCCGTCCCGGAAGGGGCGGGCCGCGGCGACGGCGGGCATCGGAACCTCCAGCAGTCTTCGATGGAACACGTCCGACGGTACAAGTTTGATACATGATCAGACAAGCCTCATGCGCGAAACAATGCGGTGAACAGCTACTTCGACGTTTTTGCACCGCAGTCTGGACACCGTGGCCGCCCTGACGTAGCCTCCGTCACAAGCAGTTTGTATCAAATATCGAAGAGGATGAGACGCTGATGTCAACGACGACACCCGCCCGCGACCTGGCTCCCGTCGTGGCCTCCCGCCTCGCCGCGGAACCCCACCTGTTCATCGACGGCGAGCGCCGCGAGGCCCGCAGCGGCCGGACCCGCCCGGTGCTGGACCCGGGCACCGGCGAGCCGATCGCGACCACGGCGTGCGCCGGCGCGGCCGACGTCGACGACGCGGTCGCCGCAGCCGCGCGCGCCTTCGACCCCGCCTCCGAGTGGCGGCGGATGACCCCGCTGGAGCGCGGCCGCGTCCTGACCCGCATCGGCGAGGCGATCTACGCCCGCGCCGACGAGTTCGCGGAGCTGGAGGTGCTCGACGCCGGCAAGGTGCGCGGCGCGGCCCGCGCCATCGACGTCGAGTTCGCCGCGCGGACCTTCCTCTACTACGGGGGCTGGCCGAGCAAGATCCAGGGCACCACCGTGCCCGTCTCGCACCCGGGCATCCACGTCCGCACCGAGCGGGAACCCGTCGGGGTCGCCGGGGCGATCACGGCGTGGAACTTCCCGCTGCTGCTGTGCGCCTGGAAGATGGCGCCCGCGCTGGCCGCTGGGTGCCCGGTGGTGTTCAAGCCCTCGGAGGAGACCCCGCTGTCCGCGCTGTGGCTGGCCGAACTCGCCGTCGAAGCCGGCCTGCCGCCCGGCGTGCTCAACGTGGTGCCCGGCTACGGCGACGAGGCCGGCCAGGCGCTGGTCGCGCACGCGGGCGTGCGCAAGCTGTCGTTCACCGGCTCGACCGCGGTCGGCCGCCGGATCGCCCGGGACGCCTCGGACCTGCTCAAGCGGGTCACCCTCGAACTGGGCGGCAAGAGCGCGAACATCATCTTCGGCGACGCCGACCTCGACGCCGCCGTGGCCGGGTCCGCGGGCGGCATCTTCTGGCACTCCGGCCAGACGTGCAGCGCCCCGTCCCGGCTGTTCGTGCAGCGCGACATCCACGACGAGGTGGTGGACAAGCTGCTCGCCGAGGCCACCAAGTTGTCGATCGGCCACGGCCTGGACGCGGGCGTCGACTTCGGGCCGCTGGTCAACGAGCGCCAGGTGGAGCGGGTCCGCGGCTACGTCGACCGGGCCGCGGCGGAAGGCGCGAAGGTGCACCAGGCCGGGGAACTGCCGACCGGTGGCGGCTTCTTCTACCCGCCGACCGTGATCGCCGGTGCCACCGACGACATGGAGTGCGCGCGCGAGGAGATCTTCGGCCCGGTCGTGGTCGTGCTGCCCTTCGACGACGCCGAGGAGGCCGCCCGCCGCGCCAACGCCAGCGACTACGGCCTCGCGGCCGGGTTGTGGACGGGCAGCGTCGCCACCGAGCACGCCATGACCCGCGCCCTGCGCGCCGGGACCGTCTACGTCAACGGCTGGGGCCTGACCGACCCGGCCGCGCCGTTCGGCGGCTTCGCCCAGTCCGGCTACGGCCGCGACCTCGGCCCGGACAGCCTCGACGGCTACCTCGAAACGAAGTCCGTGTGGACCTTCCACGGCTGACCCTCCCCCGCGAACGGAAAGAAGAGACACCATGAAGACCCGCGCCGCCGTGCTGACCGGCTATCACCAGCCCTTCGACGTCCGGGAGGTCGAACTCGACGAGCCCGGCCCCAACGAGGTCCTGCTCAAGGTTTCCGCCGCCGGGCTGTGCCACTCCGACCTGCACATGATGGACGGCGACAACGTCGTGCGCTTCCCGATCGTGGGCGGCCACGAAGCCGCCGGGATCGTCGAGCGCGTCGGCCCGGGCGTCACCCGGGTCGCCGAGGGCGACCACGTCGTGTGCAGCTTCATCCCCAGCTGCGGCAAGTGCCGCTACTGCTCCACCGGCAAGCAGAACCTGTGCAACATGGGCGCCACCATCCTCGAGGGCAGCATGCCCGACGGCACCTTCCGCATGCACGACCCCGAGCTCGGCGACATCGGCGCGTTCTGCATGCTCGGCGCGTTTTCCGAGTACACGACCGTGTCCGAGCTGTCGTGCGTGAAGGTCGACGACTGGCTGCCGCTGGACAAGGCGGTGCTGGTCGGCTGCGGCGTGCCGACCGGGTACGGCAGCGCGGTCAACGCCGGCGAGGTGAAACCCGGCGATACCACGGTGATCTACGGGATCGGCGGCGTCGGGATCAACGCCGTGCAGGGCGCGGTGCAGGCCGGGGCGAAGAACGTCGTCTGCGTCGACCCGGTCGAGTTCAAGCGGCAGACCGCCAAGGAGTTCGGCGCGACCCACGTGTTCGCCACCGCCGAGGAGGCCGCCGACGCGGTGCGCGAACTGACCTGGGGCGAGGGCGCGGACCAGGCGATCTGCGTGGTCGGCGTGATGACGGAGAAGGTCATCGCGGACGCCTTCGCGGTGATCGGCAAGGGCAGCACGGTCGTCGTCACCGGTGTGGCGAACCCGGCGAACCTGACGGTCCACGTGTCCGGTTCGGACCTGGTGTTCAACCAGAAGACCATCAAGGGCACGCTGTTCGGCTCGTCCAACCCGCAGTACGACATCGTGAAGATGCTGCGGATGTACGACGCGGGCAGGCTCAAGCTCGACGAGCTGATCACCGCCCGGTACACCCTCGACGAGATCAACGACGGGTACCAGGACCTCCGCGACGGCAAGATCATCCGCGGGATCATCGACTACACCAAGTAACCCGGGCCGGTGTGGCCGGATGGGGGCCGGCCACACCGCTTCTCCCCAGGAGCTCACCGATGCGCTCTCCCTCCGCGGTCGTCGCGGCCACCCTGGTCGGCAACTTCACCGAGTGGTTCGACTTCGCCGTCTACGGCGCGGTCGCCGTCACCCTCGGCCGCGTCTTCTTCCCCACCGGCGATTCCGTCGCCTCGCTGCTGGCGTCCCTGGCGGTGTTCGGCATCGCGTTCGTGTTCCGCCCGCTGGGCGGCGCGCTGCTCGGCTCGCTCGGCGACCGGCGTGGCCGCCGGGTGGCGCTGTCCACCGCCGTCATCGGCATCAGCGGCGCCACCACCCTCATCGGCCTGCTCCCGTCGTACACCGCGATCGGGTTCTGGGCGCCGCTGCTGCTGGTGCTGCTGCGCTGCGTCCAGGGCCTGTCCGCGGGCGGCGAGTGGACGAGCGCGTCGGCATTCCTCGCCGAGTACGCCCCGCCTGGCCGCCGCGGTTTCCGCGCCAGCCTGATCTCCGCCTCCGGCGGCCTGGCGATCGTGGCGGGCACCGGATCGGTGCTGCTGCTGGAAAACCTGCTGACCCCGGCGCAGATGCAGTCGTGGGGCTGGCGGTTGCCGTTCCTGCTCGCCGCGCCACTCGGCCTGGTCGGCCTGTACCTGCGGCTGCGCCTGGACGAGACGCCGGTGTACCGGAGCCTGCGCGAGCGCGACGAGGTCGCCGCCACGCCGGTGCGCACCGCCCTGCGGACCGAACGCCGCACCCTGGCGCTCGCGTTCGCCTGCGCGTCGGTGACCGGCGTCGGGTTCTACTACCTGGCCACGTACTTCACCAACGCCATGTCGGCGACCGGCGACCGGTCCGCGTCCCTGGCGGTGAGTTCGATCGCGCTGCTGTTCTACGCCGCGATCTGCCCGGTGGCCGGGTGGGTGTCCGACCGGGCCGGGCGGCGTCCGGTCTACGTCGGCGGCGCGCTGGCCCACGCCGTGCTGGCCGTGCCGGTGCTGCTGCTGGTCGGATCGGGCTCGCCCGGCCTGGCGCTGCTGGGCATGTGCCTGTTCGCCGTCCCCCAGGCGTGTCTCAACGTGATGTCGTCGATCGTGCTCGTCGAACTGTTCCCGGCCCGCACCCGGTCCAGTGGTTCGGCGCTGGCCTACAGCCTCGGGGTCGGCCCCATCGCCGGCACCGCCCCGCTCGTGGCCGCGGCGCTCGCGGCCGCCACGGGCAGCCCGCTCGCGCCTGCCCTCTACCTCGCCGTCATCGCTGCCGCGGTCGGCCTCGTGCTGGCCCGCAAGCTGCCGGAAACCTCGGCTCGTCCGCTCGGCGAACCGGCCGCCGTCACCGCGCACACCGCCTGATCCCACTCCCCCACGCGACCCGGCCCGTCCGGGCGTTCCCCCTGCCCTCTGCCCTGGAGGCCGCCATGTCCACCGGCACCATCCTCGCCCGGCTCGAACGGCTCCCGATGAGCCGCCCGCAGTACGGCATCCTCTTCGCGGGCGGCCTCGGCCACCTGTTCGAGGCGCTCGACATCGTGATCATCGGTTTCATGCTGCCGCACCTGAAAGCGGAGTTCGGTCTAGACAACGTCCAGATCGGCCTCATCGGCGGCGCCGCGCCGGTCGGCATGATCGTCGGCGCGATCCTCGCCGGCGTGGTCGGCGACCGGTTCGGCCGCAAACGCGTGATGCTCTACGCGCTGCTGCTGTTCTGCGCCGCCTCGATCGCGCTCGCCTTCGCCAACGGGTTCGTGTTCATCCTCGTGGTCCGCGTGATCGGCGGGCTCGGCGCGGGCGCGGAGGCCGCCATCGTCTCGCCCTACATCTCCGAGTTCGCGACCGGGCACAACCGCGGCCGGTTCGTCAGCGGCGTGACGTTGTTCTTCTCGCTCGGCAACGTGGCCGCGGCGGTGCTCGGCTCGCTGGTCGTGCCGCTGGACGGCGGATGGCGCATCGCCGCGGTGATCTGCGGCCTGCCGGTGCTGGTCCTGCTGTGGTGGCGGCGCTCGCTGCCGGAGTCGCCGCGGTGGCTGCTCAGCCAGGGACGCGTGGACGAGGCGGACGCCGTGGTGACGCGGCTGGAGGAGCGGGTGATCGCCGCCCGCCGCGGCGAGGCCCTGCCGCCGGTGCCGCCGGTGAACGTCGTCGCGCCGGCCGCGCCCGCGGTGTCCTGGTCGCCGCTGCAGGTGTGGCGCGGCGGTCTCGCCCGGGTGTCGGTGGCGACGTGGCTCGGCTCGTTCGTGTTCCTGTTCGCCTTCTTCGGGTTCTTCACCTGGATGCCGTCGCTGTTCCTGGAGATCGGGGTCGACCCCGGCGTGGCCGCGACCTACAGCTTCTTCCTGTTCGTGGCCCAGCCGATCGGGTACCTGACCGCGATCGCCGTCAGCGACCGGTTCGAGCGCCGCACGCTGCTGGTGACGTTCTTCGGCTTCGCCGCGCTCGCCTCGCTCGCGCTGGGGGTCGTGCCGCGGGACAGCATCGCCCTGCTGCTGATCGGGATGGCGTTGTCGATCTGCATCACCTGCATCTCCGGGATCGTGTTCCCGTACTGCTCGGAGGTCTACCCGACCGCGATCCGCGCCACGGGCGCCGGGCTGGCCTCGACGGCGGGCAACGCGGGCGGGCTCACCGCCCCGGTCGTCATCGGCCTGGCGTTCGGCTCGATCGGGTTCGGCGGCGTGTTCGCGGTGATGGCCGCGCTGCTGGCCGCGGGCGCGCTCGTCATCCGGCTGTTCGGGCCCCGCGTCACCGGCAAGACCCTGGAACAGGTCTTCGCCGACGAAACCACCCGGCCCACCACCCCCAGCGCACTCGAAGGGAGCGCGTCGTGACCCAGCCCCCCGTCCCGCGCAGGCGGATCTACTTCGCCACGGTGTTCGGCCACCTCGTCGAGTGGTACGAGTTCTCCGTGTACGGTTTCGTGGCCGTCCACATCGGAGCGACGTTCTTCCCCGGCGCCGACCCGATGGCCCGGCTGCTGGCCACCTTCGGCGTGTTCGGCTTCACCTTCGGGTTCCGCCCGCTGGGCGCCCTGTTCTTCGGGCCGCTGGCCGACCGGATCGGCCGTCGTCCGGTGCTGGTCACGGTGCTGCTGCTGATGTGCGGGTCGACGTTCGCGATCGGGTTGCTGCCCGGGTACGCCACGCTCGGCATCGCCGCGCCGGTGCTGCTCGTCGTGTTGCGCGGGCTGCAGAACTTCTCCACCGGCGGCGAGTTCGGCAGCGTCGGGGCGTTCATGATCGAGCACGCCCCGCCGGGGCGGCGCGGGTTCGCCACGAGCTGGCTGATGTTCTCCGCCGTGGTCGGGTTCGTGATCGGCAGCCTGGTGGTCGTCGCGCTGGCCGCGGCGCTCGGTGACGCGGCGATGGCCGAGTGGGGCTGGCGGATCCCGTTCCTCGTCGCCGGCCCGCTCGGCATCGTCGGCCTCTACATCCGGTTGCGCCTGGAGGACACTCCGGAGTTCCGCGCGCTCGCCGACCGACACGAGGTGGCGCAGTCGCCGCTGCGTGAGGCGCTGCGGTACCGGCGGGAGATCCTCACCGTGGCGGGGCTGGCGGGCCTGCACACGACCGCGTTCTACCTGGTGCTGACGTTCATGGTGTCGTACCTGACGCAGACCGTCCGGTTCGGCACCGGGCTGGCGCTCACCGCGACGCTCGCCGGCGCGGTCGCCGCGCTGGCGCCGATGCCGTTCGTGTCGGCGTTGTCGGACCGGATCGGGCGGCGGCCGGTCCTGATCACGCTCACCGTGGCGATCGCCGTGCTGGCGGTGCCGGTGCTCGCGGTGATCCGCAGTTCCCCGGCCGGGGCGATCGCGGGGCAGGTCGTGCTCGGGTCGCTGATGGGGGCGCTGGTGTCGACCACGCTGGTGTCGATGACGGAGATCTTCCCGCCGCGGGTGCGCTCGGCCGGTTCGTCGTTCGCCTACACCATTTCCGCCGCGCTGATCGGCGGCACGGCGCCGTTCGTGTCGACCTGGCTGATCGGCGCGACCGGCAGTTCGCTGGCGCCCGCCGGGTACCTGGCCGCGACGGCGCTGCTGGCGCTGGTCGCCGGCGTGTGCTTCCGCGAGCCGGTTCCGTCGGTGAAGGGAGAAGTCCGTGTTGGACAGTGACGTCCTCGACCGCGGCGACGGGCCGGCCGTGGTGTTCAGCCACGGCACGCTGCTCGACCGCACGATGTTCGACCCGCAGATCGCGGCGCTGGCCGGCGCGTACCGGACCGTCGCCTACACCAGCCGGGCGGGCACGTCCCGTTACGGCACGGAACGCTCGCTGGACGACCTGGTCGCCGACTGCCTCGACGTGGTGCACGGCATCGACCGGTTCGTGCTGGTGGGCATGTCGGTGGGCGGGTTCATGGCGATCGAGCTGGCGTTGAAGCACCCGGAGCGCCTGGCCGGCTTGGTGCTGGTGTCGACCATGGCCGACGCGTACACGCCGGAGGAGCGTGAGCGGTTCGGGGCGCTGCTGGAGCCGATGGACACCGAGGAGCCGATCAGCGCGGAGTTCGCCGAGGCGTTCGTGCCGGTGATCTTCGGGCCGCGGACGATCGCGGAGAACCCGGAACACGTGCGGCGGTGGGTGCGGAAGTGGCGGGCGCGCCCGTCACGCTCCGTCTGGGGCGAGTACCGGTCGTGGATCGACCGGGAGGACCGGCTCGGGCGGCTGGCCGAGATCACGGTGCCGACGCTGATCATCCACGGCGAGGACGACGGCGGGATCCCGATCGCCCGTGCGGAGGCGATGCACGCCCGCCTGCCGGGGTCGGAGTTCGTGCGCGTCCCGGACAGCGGGCACCTGGTGACCGAGGAGCAGCCCGAGGCGGTCAACCAGGCGCTGCGGAGGTTCGTCGACGGGATCGCGCCGTGGTGAGCCGCGAACTGGATGGCCAGGTCGCGATCGTGACCGGCGGCGCGCGTGGCATCGGCGCCGCGGTCGTGCGGTCGCTGGCCGCCGCCGGCGCAGCGGTGGTGATCGCGGGCGGGCGCGAATCCGACGGGCGCGCTCTCGCCGCCGAACTCGGCGACCGGGTGGTCTACGAACCGCACGACGTCGGCTGCGAACACTCGTGGGAGCGGCTTCTCCAGGCCACGGCCGCGCGGCTCGGCCGGCCGGCCGGCGATCCTGGTCAACAACGCCGGGATCTACCGGCCGGGGCCGGACGTGACCGGGACGGCGCCGGAGGACTTCGACGAGCACTACCGGGTCAATCAGCGCGGCCCGTTCCTCGGGATGCGGGCCGCGGGCGCGGTGATGAAGACGGCCGGTGGCGGGGCGATCGTGAACATCTCCTCGATCGCCTCGCACCGGCCCTATCCCGGGCAGATCGCCTACTCCACCACCAAGTGGGCGGTGCGGGGCATGACGAAGTGCGCCGCGGTCGAACTGGGCGCGCACGGGGTCCGCGTGAACTCGGTGCACCCGGGCTTCATCGACACCGGGATGCTGGACGTCATCACCGAGGAGTGGAACGCCCAGGTCGTCGCGGCCACGCCGCTGGGGCGGCGGGGCCTGGCCGAGGAGGTCGCGGCCACCGTGCTCTTCCTGGTCTCCCCGGCCAGCGCCTTCGTCACCGGGGCGGAGTTCGTCGTGGACGGGGGGCTGGCTTCCTAGCGCGACTACCCGGCTGCGAGGGCCCGCACCACGGCCGTCACGTCGGACTCGTCGTTGAAGTAGTGGAAGCCGAACCGGACCCGGTCGCCCAGCGCCGTGGCGCGCACACCGTGCCCGGCCAGCGACCGGGCGATCCGGTCCGCCTCCGCGGTGGCCAGGACGACGATGTGCGAAGCCGGTCCACTGTGGACCCGCTGCAGGCCGAGCGCCGCCGCCTCGTCGGTCAGCTGTCCGGCCAGGCCGAGCACGTGCCGCTCCACCGCGGCCGGGTCCAGCTGCTGGAACAGGCGCAGCGCGGCACACGCCCCGAGCCAGGAGAACCACGCCGGTGAGGCGTCGCAGCGGGCGGCGTCCGGCGCGAGGTCCAGGTCGCCGCCGAAATAGCCGTGCGGGGCGGCGGTCGACTTCCACCCGGGCGCCAGCGGCCGCAGCCCGGCCACCCGGTCCGGCCGCGCCACCAGCCACGCCGCGCCCCGCGGGCAGAGCATCCACTTGTAGCCGTGGACGGCGAGGTAATCGGGCGCCACGGCCGGGTCGAACCGCAGCGCGCCGAGCGACTGGGTGAGGTTGACGAACAAGCGCGCTCCGACCCGGTCGGTCGCGGCGCGCAGGGCGTGAAGGTCCAACCGCTGACCTTCGCGGCTGGTCACCTCGCTCACCGCCAGCAGCGCCACGTCCTCGTCGAGCGCCGCGATCAGGTCCTCGACCCTGGTCACGCCATCCCGGGCCGGGACGCTCACCACGTCGTGCCGCGCCAGCCACGGGAACCGGTTGCTGCGGAAGTCCTGCTCGGCCACCACGACCCGGCCGCGGGGCAGGGACGCGGCGACGGTGGCCGCCGCCTCGGCAAGCGAGGACACCGTGGCGACCGTGCCGGGCGGAACGCCGAGGAACTCGGCGAACAGCTGCCGCGCGCGGGCCGCAGCCCCGTCCCAGCCGAGCCAGTCGAACCCGCCCGAGGACCACGCGTCGAGCACCTCGCGCATCGCCGTCACCACCGGCTCCGCCCCCGGCGGCGCGCCCGGCGTGTCCAGCCACACCTGGTCGCGCAGCGCGGGGAACAGCGCCCGGAACTCGGCGGGCGTCACCGGGGCACCGCGGCCATGGCCTCGACCTCCACCAGGATGTCCGGCCGCGCGAGCGCGGCCGCCACGATCAGCGACTGGGCCGGCCAGTCGCCGTCCGGGTACCAGCGGGTGAAGGTCCGCTTCACCACGGACCGGAAGCCGGTCAGGTGCTCGGTGCCGGCCACCATGCTGAACACCTTGACCAGGTGCTGGGGCTGCGCGCCCGCCGCGGCGAGGAGCCGTTCGAGGTTGGCGAACATCGCCTCGGTCTGGGCTTCGGCGTCGGCACCGGCGAGCGAGCCGTCGGGCAGCGCGCCGACCTGCCCGGAGATCACCACGAGCTCGTGCCCGGGCGGAACGTGCGCCAGGTGGCTGTACATCCCGATCGGGGCAGCGACAGTGTCCGGGTTCCAGCGCTTGATCATGCGTTCTCCTCGGTTCGTTCCACAGTGGTGAGGGCTTCGCGCAGGACGGCGAGCGCCTCGTCCGCCTCGGCGACGGTGACGGTCATCGGCGGGGTGACCCGCAGGACGTTGCCGTGCAGGCCGCCGCGGCCGATCAGCAGTCCCCGCTGCCGGGCGGCCTCCAGCACGCGCAGGGTCGCGGCCACGGCCGGCTCGCGGGTGCCGGGCACGACGAGTTCCACGCCGATCATCAGCCCCATCCCGCGGACCTCGCCGACGAGCGGGCAGCTCTCCGCGATCGCGCGCAGGCCGGTCATCAGGTGCTCGCCGACCTTGTCGGCGTTCGCCTGCAGGTCGTGCGAGAGCAGGTAGTCCAGGGTCGCGACACCGGCGGCCGTGGCAAGCGGGTTGCCCCCGGCCGTGGAGATCGAGTTCGCGCCGAGGCAGTCCATCAGCCCGGCGGGCGCGACGACCCCGCCGATCGCGACGCCGTTGCCCAGGCCCTTGGCGAAGGTGATCGCGTCCGGGGTCACGCCGGAACCCGGCATGGCGAAGAACGACCGGCCGGTGCGCCCCCACCCGGACTGGACCTCGTCGGAGATCAGCAGGATGCCGTAGTCGTCGAGCACGGCCTTCATCGCCGGGAAGAAACCCTCGGGCGGGGTGGCGAACCCGCCCGCGCCCTGAACCGGCTCGGCCAGCAGGCACGCCACGTCCCCGGCGGTGGAGGTTTCGATGATCGTGCGCAGCTCGTCGGCGCACGCGGCCACGAACGCGGCGTCGTCCAGGTGGCCGAAGGGGCTGCGGTAGCGGTAGCCGCTGTGCACGTAGGTGACCGCGAGCGGGCTGAGCGCGGTGGCCGACCAGCCCCGGATGCCGGTGGCCGCGACCGTGCCGAAGGACCGGCCGTGGTAGCTGCCGCGCAGCGCGAGCACCTGGTGCGACCGCCGCCGCTGGGTGGCCAGCAGCAGCGCCGTCTCGACGGCCTCGGTGCCGGAGTTGACGAAGAAGACCTTCGCGTCGGGCAGGCCGGACAGCTTCGCGATCCGCTCGGCGAGCTCGACCTGGCTGCGGATCAGGTACAGCGTCGACGAGTGCAGCAGGCGCCCGGCCTGCGCCCGGATCGCCTCGGTGATCTCCGGGATGTCGTGGCCGACCATGGTGGCGAGCAGGCCGCCGAAGAAGTCGAGGTACTCGCGGCCCTCGCCGTCGGTCACGCGGCGCCCTGAGCCGCGGACCAGTTCGATCGGCTCGTCGTAGTAGAGCTGCATCCAGGACGGCATGACCTGGCGGTGGCGCTGCCACAACTCGGCGTGGGGCACGGGCTCCTCCTTCGGCGGACGGCGACGCCTGCGCACGCTAGGACGGCCGCCTGGACCGGCTCACCGTCACCGGGCACGAATTTCAGATAGTCGAAAAACGGGTTCACTCTGATGCAATGGGCGCCTCCGGGGCCGCACAGTGTCGGCCAGCCGAGGAAGCAGGAGGTGACCATGTCGCGACCGACCGACGCCGACGTGACGGCCCGGGTCGACGCCCTGGCCGAGGACATGTTGTCGTTCCTCGCCGCGACGGTGCGGGATCCGAGCGAGAGCGGGTGGGAGGACCGGGTCACCGGCCGATACGCCGACTGGTTCACCGCCCGCGGCTGGCCGGTGACGCGGCAGCCGCTCGAGGAGGCGTCCGGGGAGCCGCGGGCCGCGCAGCGGGAAAACCTGATCGCCTGGTACCCCGGCCGCCTCGGGCTGCCGTGCGTGGTCCTCAACGGCCACGTCGACGTGGTGCCCGCGGGCGAGGAGCAGGCGTGGTCCCGGCCGCCCTACTCCGGCGACCGGGACGGCGGCCTGGTGCACGGGCGCGGCTCGGTGGACATGAAGGGCGGTATCGCGGCCGGGCTGTACGCGCTCGCCGCCCTCGAACAGGCCGGGGTGGATCTGCCGTTCGACGTGGCGGTGCAGCTCGTCGTCGCCGAGGAGACCACCGGGGCGGGCACGCGGGCGGCGGTGCGCGAGACGCCGGAGCCGGCGGCCGCGCTGGTGCTGGAGCCCACCGGCGGGGCGATCGTGCCGGTCAGCACCGGTCTGCTGTTCTTCACCGTCGAGGTCACCGGCGTCGCCGCGCACACCTCGGCCCCGTGGCGCGGGGTGGACGCGTTCGACAAGCTGATCCGGGTCCGCGAGGCGCTGGCCGAGCTGGCGCGCAAGCGGGGCGCGGCGTACCGGCACCCGCTGTTCGCCGACGTGCCGACCGCGATCCCGTTCGCGATCGGCACCGCCCGGGCGGGCAGCTGGCGCGCGGCGGTGCCCGACCACGCGACCATGTCCGGGCGGATCGGGCTGACGCCCGGTGAACCTCCGGCGGAGCTGCGCCAGGAGGTGGAGCGGGTGCTCGCCGAGGTCGCGGCGACCGACGACTGGCTGCGGGACCACCCGCCGGTGGTGCGCTGGGACCACGAGGGCCTGCCCGGCTGGGAAACCCCCACCGACCACCCGCTGATCACCGCGCTGCGGTCCGCGCAGCGGGGGTGCGCGGGCGCGGAGACGCTGACCGGCTTCACCGCCGGCTCCGACGCCGCGTACTTCGGCTCCCGGGGTGTGCCGACGGCGATCTTCGGCCCCGGCGACGTGACCCGGGCGCACGCGCCGGACGAGTGCGTGGCCGAAGCCGACGTGGTGCGGGCCGCCAAGGTGCTCGCGCTGACCCTGGCCAGGCTGGTGGTGCGCGATGGGTGAGCAACGCACGACCGTGCTGCACACGCTGGAGCGCGGCCTGCAGGTGCTGGAGGCGGTCGCGGCCGCCGACGGCACCGCCACCGCGAAGGTGCTCGGGCGGCAGCTCGGCATCAAGATCGGCACCTGCTACCACCTGCTGCGCACGCTGGTCGCCAGCGGGCACGTGGTCCGGCTGCCCGGCGGGTACTACGACGTGGGCCCGAAGGCGGCGTCGCTGAGCCGGCACCTGCAACGCCGGTCCGGGCCCTCCCCCGAGCTCGCGGTCATCCTCACGCGCCTGCACAACAAGACCCGCGAGACCTCCTACATCTCCGGCTGGAACCACGGCACGCTGATCCTGCAGCACTACATCTCGGGCCTGCACACGCTGTCCGTGGGCAACCTCGACGTCGGCTACACCGGGCACATGCACGCCCGCGCCTCCTGCAAGGCGGTGCTGGCGTTCCTGCCGGAGGAGCAGGTCGCGGCGATGTTCGCGGGCGTGCCGCTGGAGGCGGTCACCGCGCACACGATCACCGACTTCGACGCGCTCACCGTGGACCTGGCCACCTCGCGGCGCCGCGGTTATGCCCTGGACCTGGAGGAGTTCAGCGACGGCGTCTGCTGCGTGTCCGCGCCGTTCTTCGGCGAGAACGGGATGCCGGCCGGGGCGTTCACGGTGTCCGTGCCGCAGTCCCGGTTCACCGAGCGCCGGTCGTGGCTGATCGCCGAGGTGCGGGAGGCGGCGGCGATGGCGACCGGGCTGCTGCGCACCGGCCGGCTGACCGTGCCCTCCCCCGACGCGCCGCCGCGCACCGACCGGGAGGTCTCGTGAGGACACTGGACTCCGCCCGCGCCGTGGTCACCGGCGCCGGGCGCGGGATCGGCCGCGCGATCGCGGTGCGGCTGGCGGCCTCCGGGGCGTCCGTGGCGGTGGTGGACGCCGACCTCGGCGGCGAGGTCGTGCCGGAGGTCGCCGCGCACGGTGTGGACGTGATGGGCCTGCGCTGCGACGTGACCGACCCGGCCGCGGTGGACGCGTCGATCGGCGCGGTGGCCGACGCGTGGGGCGGGGTGGACGTGCTGGTCTGCAACGCCGGCGGCGGCACCGGCCCGATCCACGGCAACCGCGCGTCCGAAGTGGACCTCGGCGAGCTGGAGACCGTGCTGCGGCTCAACCTGTACGGCACGATCCACTGCTGCCGGGCCGTCGCCGGCCCGATGCGGGCGCAGGGCCGCGGCAGCATCGTCACGATGAGCTCGATCAACGGGCTCGCGCCCACCGCGGACGGCGGCTACGCCCACTACGGCGTCGCCAAGGCGGCGGTCGCGCACTACACCCGCTACCTCGCGCGTGAGCTCCGCCCGCACGGCATCCGGGTCAACGCCGTCGCCCCCGGCCCGATCGGCACCGCCCGGCTGCGCGCCCGCTACGCCGAGGCCGGCGAAGACCTCGACGCGGCAGGCGAACCCGGCGACGTCGCCGGTGTCGTGGAGTTCCTGGCCGGGCCCGCCGCCCGGCACGTCACCGGACAGGTCCTCACGGTCGACGGCGGCCTGCTCGGCCACGCCTGAACGAAACACTTTTCCGTCAGTCCGAAAAGGAGAGTGGGTACTCCCATGCCCGAAACCGCCGCACTGCTGGCGCATCTGGAATCGATGTGGCGGATCCGGTCCTTCGAAGAGGAGGTCACGCGCCTGCGCGCCACCGGCGACATCGTCGGCTCGGTGCACCTGTGCAACGGCCAGGAAGCGATCTACACCGGCGCGTGCGCCGCGCTCGACCTCACCCGCGACGCCGTGTTCCCCACCTACCGCGGCCACGGCTGGACGCTGGCCTGCGGCGCGCCGCCCCACGCCCTGTTCGCCGAGCTGCTCGGCCGCGCCACCGGGATCAACGGCGGCCGGGGCGGGTCGGCCTACCTCACCGCGCCCGGCTACGGCATGTACGGCGAGAACTCCATCGTCGGCGCGGGCGCGCCGATCGCCGCGGGCGCCGCGCTGGCCGCCACGTTCGACGGGTCCGGCCGGGTGGCGCTGGCCGCGTTCGGCGACGGCGCGATGAACCAGGGCGCGGTGCACGAGGCGATGAACTTCGCCGCCGTCCGGTCGCTGCCGGTGATCTTCCTGGTGGAGAACAACCACTACTCCGAGCTCACCCCGATCGCCGACATGGTGCGCGTGGACCGGTTGTTCAAACGCGCCTCCGCCTACGGGTTCCCGGGCGCGCGCATCGACGGCAACGACCCCGAGGCGGTGCGCCAGGCCGTGGCCGAGGCCGCCCGCCGCGCCCGGTCCGGGGCGGGCCCGGTGCTGCTGGAGGCGATGACCCAGCGCATCGTCGGCCACTACATCGGCGACGCGCAGCACTACCGCCCCGCCGGGGACCTGGACGCCGCGCTCGCCGCGGAACCGATCGGCAGGCTGACCCGCGAACTGCTCGCCCTCGGCGTCGACCGGTCCGAACTGGACGAGCTCACGGCGCGGGTGGACCGCGAGATCGCCGACGCCGCCGCCCGCGCCCTGGCCGATCCTCTCGCCGACCCCTCGACCGTTCTGGAGCACCTGTATGCCTGAGACGAAGAACCTCTCCTACGCCGAATCCGTCAACGCCGCGCTGCGGCGCGCCCTCGCCGAACGGCCGGAAGCGCTGCTGTTCGGTGAGGACGTCGGCGCTCCCGGCGGCGTGTTCGGCGTGACGAAGGGCCTGCGCAAGGAGTTCGGCGAGCGCGTGTTCGACACCCCGATCTCGGAGTCGGCCATCCTGGGCGGCGCGGTCGGCGCCGCGATGTTCGGCCGCCGTCCCATCGCGGAGATCATGTGGGCCGACTTCTCCCTCGTCGCGTTCGACCAGCTGGTCAACCAGGCCGCCAACGTCCGCTACGTCTCGCGCGGCGCGCTGTCCGCGCCGCTGACCGTGCGCACCCAGCAGGGCAACGCGCCCGGGGCGTGCGCGCAGCATTCGCAGTCGCTGGAGGCGTTGTTCGCCCACGTGCCCGGGCTGCGGGTGTGCCTGCCCGCCACCCACCAGGACGCCTACGACCTGCTGCTGTCCGCGATCTGGTGTGACGACCCGGTGATCGTGATCGAGAACCGCACGCTCTACCACGCGGGCAAGCAGGAGGTCCGGCTCGGCGGCGAGGTGCAGCCGATCGGCGGCGCGGCCGTGCGACGGCCCGGCCGGGACGTCACGGTACTCACCTGGGGCGCGATGCAGCACCGGGTCCTGGAGGCGGCCGGGCGGCTGGCCGCGGACGGCATCGACGCCGAGGTGATCGACGCCCGCTGGGTCCGCCCGCTCGACCTGGACACCGTGCTGGACAGCGTGCGCCGCACCGGGCGGCTGGTCGTCGCCCACGAGGCGCACACCGTCGGCGGGGTGGGTGGTGAAGTGGTCGCCGCCGTCGCCGAAGCCGGGGTGCCGCTGCGCTGCCCGCCGGTGCGGGTCGGCACGCCCGACACCCGCATCCCGGCCGCGCCGGGACTCGCCGCCGCCGTGATCCCGTCGGCCGAGGTGATCGCCGAGGCCATCACGAAGTCCGTGCGCGCCTAGGAGGAACCGTGACCGAACCCGTCGTCGCCATGCCCCCGTTCGCGCCGCTGTACGGCGTGGGCACCGAGTCGGTGCGGCTGCGCTGGCTCACCGTGGAGTACCGCACCGACCCGCAGGCCGTGGCGAGCCTGCTGCCCGCGCCGCTGGCGGCGACGCCGGACCCGCTGGTCGGGATCTGGGTCGCCGAGTTCCTCGGCGCCGGGTTCCACCTGCCCGACGGCACCGTCGAGCAGCGGCCGCCGTACCTGCAGGCCGGGATCAGCGTGCGCTGCCACCGCCACGGCGAGGTCGGCGCCTACCCGCTCACGTTCTTCATCGAGGGCCTCAACCACGGGACCCTCGGCCGGGAGATCTTCGGGCTGCCCAAGAAGCAGGCCCGCGCCGTCACCCTCACCGAGGACGGCGGCGCGGTCACCGGCCGCATCGTCACCGCCAACGACATCGAGATCGTCACCGTCCGGGCGCGGGCCACCGCACCCGCGGGCCCGCTCGACCCGGTTCCCGCCTGGTTCGGCAACCACTTCGCGCTCAAGCTGATCCCCAGCGCGGAGGGCACCGGCTACGACGTCAGCCGCCTGGTGCGGATCCCGTTCCGCACCTCCGAGCCGGGCGGCGCGTGGGACGGCACGGCCGAAGTGACCCTCCGGCCGTCCACCGCGGACCCCGTCCAGCTGCTGCCGTGCCGGGAGGTGGTGTCCGCCCGCTACGGCGGGATCCGCCTCGACATCGGCTTCGGCACCTACCTCGACCACGTCGACCACGTCCCCGTCGCGGGGACACCGCACTGGGGCAGCGTCGCCCCGGCAGGAGAGTGAGCACACCATGAGCGTCCAGACCCAGCCGCAGGCCGGCTCCGGAGTCGGCATCACGCCGGCGCAACGGAAGTCGATCGTCGCCGCGTGCATCGGCAACTTCATCGAGTGGTACGAGTTCGTGCTGTACGGGTACTTCGCGTCCACCATCGCGAAGTTGTTCTTCCCCGCCGGTGACCCGACCGCGGCGCTGCTGCTGACGTTCGCGTTGTTCGGCGTGAGCTTCGTGGTGCGGCCACTGGGCGGGGTGGTGTTCGGTTACATCGGCGACCGCTACGGCAGGCGCAGCGCGTTGTCGGCGATCATCCTGCTGATCTCGCTGGGCACCGCGTTGATGGCGCTGGTGCCGCCGTACGCCTCGATCGGGGTCGCCGCGCCGGTGCTGATCCTGGTGCTGCGCCTGGCGCAGGGCCTGTCCGCGGGTGGCGAGTGGACCGGGGCGGTGGCGTACGTGATCGAAACCGCCCCCGCCGGGCGGCGCGCCTACTACGGCAGCTGGCAGACGATCACGATCGTGCTCGGCATGATGGTGGCCAGCCTGTCCGCGCTGCTGTTCACCGAGGTGCTCTCCCCCGCCGCGCTGGAGTCGTGGGGCTGGCGGATCCCGTTCCTGATCGCGTTGCCGCTCGGTCTGATCGGGCTCTACATGCGACTGCGGCTGGACGAGACGCCGGAGTTCGCGCAGGTGGCCGCTAGCGGCGAGCACGAACGCGCCCCGCTGCGCGCCACCCTGCGGCACGACTGGCGGTCGATCCTGCGGATCGCCGCGCTGGTGTGCTCGCCGACGATGTGCACCTACGTGCTGCTGGTGTACGGGCCCACGTTCCTGGCCACCGAGCTGAAGGTGCCCGCCGCGCAGGCGAAGCTGGCCGGGTTCGCCGCGATGGTCGTGATGATGGTGCTGACCGTGGTGTTCGCGCGCCTGTGCGACCGCGTCGGGCGCAAGCCGTTCCTGATCGCCGGGGCGATCTGGGTGCTGGTCACCGCGCCGCTGGGGTTCCTGCTGCTGCACCGGTTGTCGTTCGGGTTCCTGGTGGCGGGCCTGGCGCTCGTGGTGATCGGCGAGGCGCTGATGCTGGCGCCGCAGCCGGCGATCTTCGCCGAGCTGTTCCCCACCGCCCGCCGGTACAGCGGGGTCGGCATCGGTTACAACATCGGCGTGGTGCTCTTCGGCGGCGCGGGCCCGCTGGTCGCCACCGCGATCGTGGAGGCGACGCAGAGCACCTACGCCCCCGCGGGGTATCTGGCGTGCGGCGCGCTGATCAGCCTCATCGCGGCGATCTTCACGCCGGAGACGCTGCGGCGCGACCGGACGTCCACCGCAAGCTGATCGACCGGAAGCCCCCGCAGCCGGCTGCGGGGG